>JAZOCP010000198.1:0-2831 GCA_045596585.1 Eubacteriales bacterium | reverse complement strand
CTAAGAGTTGTGATCTTGGCTAACAAACAGCGATAAAAGGCAAGGCGGAGCGAGGGCGCATACTCTTTAGGGTCTGTAACCGAGCGAGAACGCAGTATTTTGAAGCTGTTTTTTGTCAAAATCCAATCTCGTGTTGTGTCAGAGCCAAAAAGGAGAATTAAAATGACAAAAATGTTCACTGAAAAGGTTTTTAACGATTATAAAACCTACGAGTATGAGCTTGCTGGACGTAAGCTTGTTATTGAAAACGGAAAAATGGCTGGTCTTGCAAACGGTAGTGTTCTTGTACGCTATGGCGAGACTGTAATTTTAGCTTGTGCTACTGCTTCAGCAGCACCACGTGATGGTATTGACTTTTTACCATTATCAGTTGACTATGAGGAAAGAATGTACTCAGTTGGTAAAATCCCAGGCGGTTATTTAAAGCGTGAGGGTAAGCCATCTGAAAAGGCAGTTTTAACATCAAGAGTTATTGACCGTCCTATCCGTCCACTCTTCCCTAAGGATTTAAGAAATGACGTTAATATTTCTTTAACTGTTCTTTCTGTTGACCCAGACTGCTCTCCTGAAATTGCTGCTATGATTGGTGCTTCAATCGCACTTTCAATCTCAGATATTCCATGGAATGGTCCTATCGGTGGTCTTTTCATTGGTATGGTTGATGGTAAAATTGTTATCAACCCAACTCTTGAAGAAAGAAAGGTTAGCACACTTGAGCTAACAGTTGCAGCTTCTGAAAAGAAGGTTGTTATGATTGAGGCTGGTGCTAAGGAAATTTCTGATGACGACATGTTCAATGCTATTATGCTTGCACATGAGGAAATTAAGAAGCTCATTAAGTTTATCAACCAAATCGTTGACGAAATTGGTAAGCCTAAGTTTGATTACCCATCATGTGAGCTTGACCACGATATGTTTGACGAAATCTTCGCTTATTGCGAAACACGTGTAATGGAAGCTCTTGATACTGACGACAAGAATGTTCGTGATGCTAAGATGCAACCAATTATGGACGATATCGTTGCTACATTTGAAGAAAAATATGAAGACATAAAGACAATTCTTCCTGAGCTTATCTACAAGATTCAAAAGAAGATTGTTCGTAGATGGTTACTTAACGACAAGAAGCGTGTTGATGGCCGTGGAATGAATGATATTAGACCTTTAACAGCTGAGGTTGGTTTATTCAAGAGAGTACATGGTAGTGGTATGTTCACTCGTGGACAAACACAGGTTATGACTCTTGCAACCCTTGGTCCTATCTCTGATAGCCAAATGCTTGATGGCATTGACGAGGAAACAGAAAAGAGATATATGCACCACTACAACATGCCTGGCTACTCAACAGGTGAAGCTAAGGCTTCAAGAACTCCTGGCAGACGTGAAATTGGTCACGGTGCACTTGCTGAGCGTTCACTCGTTCCTGTTCTTCCATCAGTTGAAGAGTTCCCATATGCTATTCGTCTTGTTTCAGAGGTTATTTCCTCAAATGGTTCTACCTCACAGGCTTCAGTTTGTGGCTCAACACTTGCACTTATGGATGCTGGTGTTCCAATTAAGGCTCCTGTTGCTGGTATTTCCTGTGGTCTTATCACAGCTGAGGACGGCTCTTGGGATACAATGATCGACATTCAAGGTCTTGAGGACTTCTATGGCGACATGGACTTCAAGGTTGCTGGTACACATAAGGGTATTACATCTATTCAAATGGACCTTAAAATTGACGGTCTTACACCTGAAATTATTAAGCGCGCATTTGAACAAACACATAAGGGTCGTGACCAAATCATTGACGAAGTTATCTTAAAGGCTATTCCAGAAGCTCGTAAGGAGGTTTCTGATTTCGCTCCTAAGATGATTTCAATGAAGATTAAACCAGAAAAGATCCGTGAGGTTATCGGTACTGGTGGTAAAGTTATTCAAAAGATTGTTGCTGATACAGGCGCTAAGGTTGATATTCAAGAGGACGGAAGCGTATTTATTTCCGCTATCGACAAAAATGCAATTGAAGCTGCTCGTGAGATTATCGCTGGTATCGTATTTGAGCCAGAAATCGGCGCTATCTACAACGCAAAGGTTACAAGAATTATTCCTATCGGTGCATTTGTTGAATATGCTCCAGGTAGAGAGGGTCTTGTTCACATCTCTAAGCTTGCAAAGGAAAGAACCGAAAAGGTTGAGGACGTTTGCAAGGAGGGTGATGAGTTCCCAGTTAAGTTCCTCGGAATTGACGAAAAGGGACGCGCTAACCTTTCACGCAAGGATGCTCTTTAATATATAATGAAAACAGGCGCTTGCCTGTTTTCTTTTTTATTGCTTATAGTTTTTCACCGGTATTTATAAATTTTTAACAATTATAAGAAAAAACACATTGATTTTATATGTAAAATGCTATATAATTAATTTGTAGAAATATTTTGAAGAGGAGAATCCATTATGAAAAACAAATTTGCGAAAATTTTTCTTGTTGTTTTGATGCTTGCTTCACTGACCGTGTTAGCTTGTGCGTGCGGTGGCAACAAGGGCTGCACACACGCAAATCAAACAACTATTGAAGCTGTTAATCCAACTTGTACAGAGTCAGGCTTAACAGAAGGTAAACAATGCGCTGATTGTCAAGAGATAATCGTTGCACAGCAAACACTACCTGCTCGCGGTCACACAGAAGCGACATCTACAGCAGTTGCTCCTGACTGTGTAAACACCGGTCTTACTGAGGGTAAGCAATGTATGGTTTGTGGTGTTACAACAGTAAAACAAGAAATAGTTGATGCTCTTGGCCATACCGAAGAAGTGCTTGAAGCCATCGCTCCTGACTGCGTAAATACAGG
>JAZOCP010000197.1:0-3069 GCA_045596585.1 Eubacteriales bacterium | reverse complement strand
ACATCACAAAGGAAGCTCCTAACTATAGCATCCAAGCTGACTAATATTATTTGGGACGGTGATTTCATCGTCCCATCTTTGTTTTTTTATTCTAAAGTATTGACATATTTTATTTTTTGATATAAAATAGTTATAATAATTTTAAAGAAGGAGGGAAAATATGTTTAAGTTCTTTGGAAATAAGAACACAAAGCTCGGCAAGAAGGCTCTTTATATGTTTATAGTGGGCGCTGCTTTGATTTTTCTTGTTTTCGCAATTATTTATTTTCCATCTATTTCATCACAGATAAGTGGCATTGTTAAGGCTATGGCTGCATTTATCTATGGTTTTGTGCTTGCATTTATTTGCAATCCTATCTATAAAATCTTCCACAAATACGTGTTTAAGTTTATAGATATCAACAAACCGCATCCAAAAATTAGGAACCTTCTATCAATTGTAGCAACCTATTTAGTTTTTGGAATTATTATTATGATAGTTGTTCGTGCAGTTATTCCTGAAATACTTGCAAACTATAAGGAGCTTGTTGCAAACGTAGGCGACTATTTTGACCAAATCTATAACTTTGCTTTAAAAACGCTTACAGATTTAAAGGTTAAAAATCCCGTTGAGACAATTCAAGGCTGGCTTGTAAGTGTTCTTAATATGCTTAAGCTAACTGATATTGATACATCTATCCCACCTGATCAGCTTGGCGATGAAATTGTTAAAGGCTTAGTTGAAAAGGCTGGTACACTTGTTACAGGTGCTGTTAGCCATATTTTCTCATTCATTGTAGGATTTATTCTTTCATTCTATTTCCTACTCTCTAAAAATGAGTTTATCGCTAAGATTAAGCGTATGCTTATTGCTCTATTCCCTGAAAATGTTTACAAAAGAATTTCTCACTTTACAAAATACACAAACTCCACCTTTGGAAAATACATTTTAGGTGCACTTTGTGATGCGGTTTTGGTTGGTTGTGTTGTTACTCTTGTTTTAACAATATTTAAGTTTCCATATGCCGCACTAATCGGTCTTGTTTGTGGTATTACAAACATTATTCCATTCTATGGTCCATTTATCGGTGCTATACCATCTGGCTTGCTTATTTTCTTACAGACACCTGGCGATACAATGGACAAATTATGGAAGGTTGTTGGATTTGCAGTTATCATTCTTGTTATTCAACAAATAGATGGTAATATTATCGCACCACATATTCAAGGTGAGGCAACAGGTCTTTCCCCAATTATGGTTATCGCGGCTGTTACCTTCTGCTCACACGTATTTGGTTTTGTTGGTATGCTAATTGGTGTACCTGTCGTTGCGGTTCTTTCATACATGCTAAACTGCTTTGTTGAAAACAAGCTGAAAAAGAAGAATCTACCGACAAATATCGAATGCTATGAGGTTGGAATTGACGTCCATAACACGGACTTCTCCTCTATGTATGAGGAAAATGAAATGACAAGGGAAATTCCAATTCCAAACGACCTTTCAATAGACGTAAACGATAATATGGTTGAAACAAGCGATATTGATTTAAGCTCAACTGATGATATTGACCTTGATGACACTTCATCAATTGATGACGAAAAATAATTTTAGGGTGTGATTTTTCACACCCTTTATTTTTTGGTTTATTTTTTCACCTTTGGGAAATACTTTTAATATAAAATAAAACGAGGTGAAAATATGAAACCAGAAATTAAATCAATTAAAGCACGTGAAATTATTGACTCAAGGGGTTACCCAACTATCGAAGCATGCGTTACTTTATCAAATGGTAAATGTGGCACAGCCTCTGTACCCTCAGGCGCATCAACAGGGCTTTACGAGGCGCACGAATTACGTGATGGGGACAGTTCTCGCTATCTTGGAAAGGGCGTTTTAACCGCTAAGAAAAACGTAAACACCATAATCGCTCCAGCACTTACCTCTCTTGGCACATCAAGGCAAAGAATTATAGATAATAAAATGATTTCTCTTGATGGCACGCATGGAAAATCCTCACTTGGTGCAAATGCAATTTTAGCAGTTTCTCTTGCTATTGCAAAGGCAAATGCAAATAGCGAGGATGTACCGCTTTTTAGACACGTGGGTGGACTTTTTGGGTCTAAAATGCCTATTCCTATGATGAATATACTAAATGGCGGAGCGCATGCGGAAAACAACCTTGACGTCCAAGAAATAATGATAGTTCCTATCGGCTTTGACTCTTTTTCAAAATCACTTTGTGCTGGGTGCGAAATATACCATGCATTAAAGGAAATTTTAAAGGAGCGAGGACTAAATACTGCTGTTGGTGATGAGGGTGGATTTGCCCCAAATGTGCGTGATGAAGAAGAGGCTATTGAGCTTATCATTGAAGCTATATATTTATCAAATTACGACACAGATAAGGTCAAAATTGCCCTTGACATAGCTTCAAGCGAATGGTATGAGGGAGGAAAATACCACCTACCTAAAGCAAATTTAACCTTCACAAGCGAGGAATTAATCGACCGCTGGCAAAAGCTTGTTTCTAAATATCCAATAATCTCTCTTGAGGACCCTCTTGGAGAGGAGGACTATACAGGCTGGGAGAAAATTACTGAGTTAATTGGTGAAAGGGTAATGCTTGTTGGTGATGACTTGTTTGTAACTAATGAAAAAAGGCTTGAAAAGGGTATATCCTTTGGTCTCGGCAATTCGGTTTTAATCAAGCCAAACCAAATTGGCACGCTTACCGAAACACTTGATGTAATCGCCCTTGCAAAGCAACATGGCTACTCTACTATAATTTCCCACCGCTCAGGTGAAACAACCGACACCTATATTTCCGATATTGCTGTTGGCACAAATGCAGGGTTTATAAAAACTGGTGCGCCCTGCCGAGGAGAGCGAGTGGCAAAATACAACCGTTTACTTGAAATTGAAGAGGAGATTTACTTAAAATAACTCCACTACTCTTTATAATTTACGTGGGGCGCTTATGTGCGCCCCTAATATTCTTTAAAAAGCGCAAATATTATATAAATGTTTGATTTTCGCTATTGACTTTTTATACATTTATGTGTTATACTACTACTGTTACAATTTAATAT
>JAZOCP010000196.1:0-4996 GCA_045596585.1 Eubacteriales bacterium | reverse complement strand
AAAATTAAATTAATGTAGGAAATTGAAAACAAAAAAAGAAACCGCACTTGGCGGTTTCTTTTGTTTATTATTCTTCGTCATTTGATGGTGTGTTTTCTGGAACTACTGCCTCAATTGCCTCAATTGTGCTTGAGCTAATTGTTTCTGGCTTTTCAGAAACACTGTTACCCATATAGTAAACATTATCACCATCGATTACGTATGCGCAGCAGTAAATTAATTTACTTTGTTGCTCAGCTGTATCAACGCCTGTCATTTTTACATTGTAAATTGTGAACTTGTCAAATTCTACAGTTGCAAAGTCAGCTGTTATCGCTTTTTCAATTAAAGAGTTACCCTCGTTATCAATAATTGCATCCTTTTCTACAACGTTACCATTTTCGTCAACGTCTGCTGCACCTATGATAAAGCCATAGTTAATGCCTGTAGCACCTGTTAATTCAAGGTATTTTGTAATGTTTTCTTCATTGATTACGATACCGTAAGTAAATGATGTGCCATCAGCAATTTTTGAGTAGCCCTTGTTTACAAATAGTGGACCACAAATTACTGTCTCTGCTTGCTTACCGCAGTTACGTGTGCAACCGCTTATGCAAACATAATTTGTAACATACATTTCGCCCTTGAATTGGTTTACACCTGTTCCCTCTTCAATTGCGTGTTCACCATAGAATGCATCACATAGGTTGTAGCCTGTGATAATCCACTTTCCACTTGTGTAGTTGCCTGGGTTAGCAGTGTAATCAGCGAGTGATACGATTTGGGTAATTCCTGTTGATGTTTTAATTGCAGAAATAGCAGTTTCATCAGTAGTTGTTAGATATACAGTAGTTGTTCCGCTATTGCCAAGTGTTAAGCCAGTTGCTGTTGCAGGTGCGTAAATTGTTTTAAGTGATGAACAGCCAGTAAGTGGATGGTTACCCTCAACGCCTTCAAATGAAGCACCGAGATAAAGTGTCTTCATTCCAACGTCTGCTAAAGCATAGCCGTATAATTTTGTACAAGTGTTTGGAAGTTTAAGAACATTAGGTGTCCAGCTTTTTAAGCCTCTGAACATTTCGCTGGATAAATATGTTAACTTAGTATTTTCAAGACCGATAACCTCAGTTAGGGCTGTGCTATAAAAATGCTGACTACCATCTAATGCACTAAGAGTTGATGGTAATGTTAGGCTTGCAAGTTTACTACAGTTCTTTGCAAAGCAGTTACCAATTTTAGTAAGACCTTCAGGAAGAGCAAGAGCTGTTAATGATTTGCAGTTTTCAAATGCTGCATATTCGCCCATATCCAAGCCGTTTGTGAGGTTACCCTCTTCGTCATAAACGAGAGTTCTTTTCTCAAATGTGATTGTTACAAGTCCTGAGCTTGCGAAGGTGTAACCACCGATTTTTGTTACGCTTGCAGGAATTGTAATTGATTTAAGTGCTGAGCAATTTTGGAATGCACCATAGCCTTGGTTGGCATTACCTTCAATTGTTGTGAGCGTAGAAGGGAGAGCGACGGATGAAAGGCTTGAGCAATCAGAGAATGTTCTAACCGGAATTTTGGTAATAGATGTGTTTTCCAATCCAATTACAGTTGTAAGTGATGCACATTTATAGAAATCATAGCCTTGTAGTCCAGTTGCCCAATCAGAGGCAAATTCTACTGTCTTTAGACCCGCGCTTTGGAATGTAGATGTACCCTCAAAAGCAGCATTTTGGGAAATGTAAAAGCTTTCAAGAGCTGTTGCACCATTGAAGGCAGAGCCACCAATATGAAGCTTAGTTGCTTTTTGTTCCTTTGGAATATCAAAAACCTTTAATGTTGTGTTGTTTTGGAATGAGTTTTTATTTATCCATTGGAAATTGTCATTTACATAAATAGCCTCGATTGGCATTGATGACCATGTGCCACTAATGTAAGTAAATGCAGCATATTCACGAGCATTAAAAACAATCAAGTTGTCCAAGGAATATGGGAATGTTGTTCCATCGGTAGCATTAAGAGTTTTATTATTTGTGTGAATCTCTCTATTGCTACCTAAGGTTGCAGTAAAATCTGTGAGTACTCTGTATGAAACATACTCATTTGTTGTTGGGTCTTTAAACCAAGCAAGTGGTGCTCCGCTTGCATCATAAAGAGCAAGCTCAGTTCCGTCAGCTGTTGTGAACTTTTCTGTCTTGTCGTAAACATTTTCAGCACTTACTGCAATTGCGAACAAGCAAACAAGTGTCATAACAACTAAAAGTGTTAATAAAAGTTTCTTCTTCATAATATTCTCCTTAATGAATATAGATCTACATATATATTATAATATAAATAACTACACTTTTCAATTAGCAACTGATACAAATTTTACCAAACAATTTTGGTTATTTTGTACAACATCACTGTTAAGATAATATAATTAGAATTAAGGTGATGTTAAACAAGTAACAATGCGTTTCAATAGCAGTGAGTAAACGAATAAGAAAAGATAAAATCGAAGCTTGCTAATTAAAAAAGTCGCACCCTGTGTGCGACTTTTTATGTTTTTACTCTAACGTACGCTTTTTGCTTTGAATATAGTCATCAATTGCATTAGCGGCAGTTTTGCCTGCTCCCATTGCTAATATTACAGTTGCAGCACCAGTGACTGCATCGCCACCTGCGTAAATTGCTTCCTTAGAGGTAAGACCGTTTTCGTCAACTATAATTCCACCCCAATACTCTGTTTCAAGCCCTTCGGTTGTTGACTTAATAAGTGGATTTGGAGATGTGCCAAGTGACATAATTACGCAGTCAACATCTATTATATGCTCACTACCTTCAACTACAATTGGACGACGTCTGCCACTATCATCAGGCTCACCAAGTCCCATGCTTACGCACTTAATTCCAGCCACGCTATTGTTTCCTGGGCTTCTTGGGTTTTCCTTATCTATAAATGGAATAATTTCAGTTGGGTTAGTAAGGGTTTTAAAGATAATACCCTCTTCGATAGCATGCTCAACCTCTTCCTTACGTGCAGGGAGCTCCTCCATGCCACGTCTATAAACAATATAGACCTCAGCGCCCATACGTCTTGCACAACGTGCTGCATCCATAGCAACATTACCGCCACCGACAACAGCAACACGCTTATATGACATGATTGGAGTATCACTTTCTTCCTTGTACGCCTTCATTAGATTGATACGGGTTAGATATTCATTTGCTGAGTAAACACCCTTTAAGTTTTCGCCCTTAATTCCCATAAATTTAGGAAGACCAGCACCTGAGCCTATAAACACAGCCTCATAGTGATATTCATGAAGTAATTCTTCAATCGAAAGAGTTTTACCAACAACTATATTTGTTTTGATTTCAACGCCGAGTGATTTTAAGCCCTCAATTTCCTTATTCACTACTGATTTTGGCAAACGAAACTCTGGAATGCCATAAACAAGCACACCGCCAGCTGTATGAAGTGCCTCAAAAACAGTAACATCATAGCCTCTTTTTGCAAGGTCGGAGGCACAGCTAAGACCAGCAGGTCCAGAGCCAATTACAGCCACCCTGTGTCCATTTTTAGATATTTTTAATGTAGTTTCTTTGGCGTTTTTGTTATGGTAGTCAGCAACAAAGCGCTCAAGCCTACCAATTGCAACAGGCTCACCCTTTATGCCACGAACGCATCTGCCCTCACATTGATTTTCCTGTGGGCAAACTCTACCACAAACCGCTGGCAAGGATGACGACTTTAATATAATCTCGTATGCTTCCTCAAACTTGCCCTCTGCAACCTTTGAAATAAAATCTGGGATTGCAATTTTAACAGGACAGCCCTGCATACACATTTTGTTTTTACAATTTAGGCATCTTTTTGCCTCATCAATTGCCTGCTCCTCTGTATAACCAAGAGCAACCTCGTTAAAGTTCTTTATTCTTTCGCTTGGCTCTTGTGTAGGCATTGGATTTTTAACAAGTGACATATTAGGCATATTATTCTACCTCCTTGTCATTTGCTTTTTTTAAGAGATTACATGTTTCTTCATATTTATGCTTTTCAAAATCGCCATAAACGTTTGAGCGTGACATAGCCTCATCAAAATCTATTAGGTGACCATCAAACTCTGGTCCGTCAACGCAAGCAAACACCATTTTGCCACCAACGCTAAGACGACATCCACCGCACATACCTGTGCCATCTATCATAATTGGATTCATAGATGCAACGGTTTTTATGCCATATTCCTTAGTCAAGAGGCAAACAAACTTCATCATAGGAAGTGGACCAATGGTTATGACCTCGTCATATTTTTCGCCACTTTCAATTAGTTCTCTTAATGCATCGGTAACAAGTCCTTTTTTGCCTGCTGTTCCATCATCACTCATTAAGATAAATTTGCTTGATGCGTTTTTAAATTCCTTCTCGAGGATTACTAAGTCCTTTGAACGGAAGCCACAAATAGCATGCACCTCACATCCAAGTGAGTGAAGCTTTTTTGCAACTGGGTATGCAATAGCACAACCAACACCACCGCCAACAACTGCAACCTTTTTTAGCCCATCTGTATGAGTCTTTTTGCCAAGAGGTCCAACAAAATCGTGAAGGTAGTCGCCCTTGTTCATTTGTGCAAGCTTATAAGTGGTAGCACCAGCAATTTGGAAAATAATTGTAACACTACCTCTTTTTCTATCGTAGTCAGCAACTGTCAATGGAATTCTCTCTCCGTTTTCATCTGTACGGAGAATGATAAACTGTCCTGGCTCTGCCTTTTTGGCAACGAGTGGGGCATCTATTCCCATTAAAACAACTGTTGGATTTAATACCTTTTTTGTTAAAATCTTAAACATTTATCTTGTCCTTTACAACCAGAAATTTGCGAACACGTGTCGCGTTTTATGTATTTTAAGAATTAGATAAAAGCTTTTTTCTGAGAATTTGATAGAAGCTTTGGTCAGTAATTCTTATAGTTTTAGCACACTCTGGATTTTTCTCAATTTTTATTATATCACCATCGTGTAGCTCTATTGCATTGTCGCCATCAAT
>JAZOCP010000195.1:0-17594 GCA_045596585.1 Eubacteriales bacterium | reverse complement strand
CGATTGTTTCAACAAGTGCCTCTTCAATAACGCCGTCCTTAACGTTAAGTGAAAGCTTGCAAGCGCCTTGCTGTGGTGCACACCAACCAATACCGTGTGTGTAACCGGAAATGTCAGTGATTTGCTTTGCTTGTACCCATTTGCCCTCCTCTGGAATAGGAGCTGGACCATGCTTTGGTCCCTTAGCAACGGAGCACATTTGTTCTACTTCGTGTGAATAAATCATATGTATTTCTCCTTGAAATAAAATTTTTCGTATCTATTATATCTTATTTGACAAATAAAATCAACATTTTTATTAATTTTTTTAATTTTTGAAGGGAACTTAAAAAATTGAGCAATTTTCGAGATTTTTTTGGTTATTATTTATAAAATATTATTTACTTTTAATATTATATGTGATATACTATATGGTGATGTTTTGGGTCAAGGAGGTGGTTTTCTGTGCGACTTGATAAATTTCTTACCGAAATGGGCAAATGTTCACGCTCGGAGGGTGGCAAGCTTATTCGCGCAGGCAAGGTTTTAGTTAATGGCAAAGTGCAAAAAGCTCCTGATTTTAAAATTGACCCAAATTTAGACACTATTACATTTATGGGTGAGGTGCTTACCTACAAAAAATATACCTACATTATGTTAAATAAGCCAGAGGGGTATGTTTCAGCAACTGATGACGAAAGGGAAAAAACAGTGCTTGATTTAGTTGACCCAGAAGACAGGTGCCGTGGGCTATTTCCTTGTGGTAGGCTTGATAAAAACACCCTTGGTCTTGTAATCCTTACAAATGATGGTGAGGGTGCACATAAGGTGCTCTCCCCTAAGCACCATGTCGAAAAGATTTACAAGTTTATTTCTCGTGACCCTGTGTCCGAAAATGATATAAAATTACTTGAGGGCGGTGTTGATATCGGTGGGTATTTAACTAAGCCATGCAAGGTAAAAATGATAAGCGAGTGCGAGGGTGAAATTACCCTTACTGAGGGCAAGTATCACCAAATTAAGCGTATGCTTGAGGCGGTAGATAATAAGATAATGTATCTTGAAAGAATCACCTTTGGAAATATTTCGCTTGACCCAAGCCTCGGGCGTGGCGAGTGGAGATATTTAACACCCGACGAGGAGGAAATTTTTAAATGAAAAAATATCTTTTGCCAAACAATGTAAACTGGTATCGTGCAAATATGCATTGCCACACAACTGTTTCTGACGGCCACTATTCCCCTGAGGAAATTAAAAAGGCGTATAAGGAAATGGGCTACTCTATTGTGGCTTATACCGACCATGAGATTATCCGTACACACAACGACTTAACAGATGATGAATTTTTGGCTATTACGTCAAGTGAATTTTCAATTAACGACTGTAAGCCCTGCTTTGAAATTCCAGAGGGCGAATACATAGACGGTTGGAAAATTAGAAAGACTATACATCTTGGTGTTTACGCAAAGGACATAAATAACACCTTTCACCCTGCAACTGACGAGGGCACCTTCAGCTATTGGAAAAGCCAGGGCAAGGATATGACAGGCGCAACGTGTGACGGATATCAAAGAGTTTACACCGTTGAGAGCATAAATGAAACAATTAAGCGCTTAAATGATGCAGGATTTTTAGTTTCACTAAACCACCCAAACTGGTCACTCAATGATATGAACGACTACTTAAATATTGAAGGACTTTGGTCACTTGAGATTTTAAACTACGCAACTGAGCGTATCTCTGGTGCTGAATATTGCCCTTACATATATGACCATATGATAAGAAGTGGCAAAAATAAAAATCTCTTCTGCAATATGGGTGATGACAACCACAACCGTGGTGGCTCATTTGACCACTCATTTGGTGGCTCAACAATTATCGGTGCTAAGGAGCTTGAATATGGTCAAGTAATGGAAGCGCTTGAAAAGGGCGAGTTTTACTGTGCAAGTGGTAAAAATCCACCAAAAATCAATGCTCTTTACGTTGAAGACAATATAATTAAGATTGACTCCTCCCCTGCCACTGATATTTTTGTAACAGGTATGGGCAGAAACTTCCGTTATGCAAACACAAATGGTGAGGAAATTACACACGCTGAATTTAGGCTTGATAAGCAGGACATTATGTTCCGTGTAACTGTACGTGACAAATACGGAAACAATGCACACACACATTTTTATAAGGTTAACGACCTAATTGACTAAGGAAAACTTATGAAAAAATATATTATTTCTCCAGAGCTTAATTGGTATCGTGCCAATATGCACTGCCATACCACAGTTTCTGACGGGCACCTTTCCCCAGAGGAGATAAAAAAAGCATATATGGAAAAGGGCTACTCTATTGTAGCATATAGTGACCATGAGCTAATTCGTGACCATTCAGATTTAAGTGATGATAGCTTTTTGGCAATCACAGCGAGTGAATATTCAATTGACGACACCTCTGCCTCATTTCTTTTGCCAAATGGTGAAAAAACAGAGGAATGGTTTGCACGTAAGGTTATTCACTTAGGCGTTTATGCAAAGGACCCACACAATACCTTTCACCCAGCGACAGACAACACCCTTTTTGATATGTGGTGGCGCGCGCAGGGGCGTGACATAGGCGAGATAAGCTGTGATGACTACCACAGAGAATACACCATAGATAGCATTAATGAAATGGTAAAAAGGCTCAATGAAAATGGCTTTTTAGTTTCTCTTAACCACCCAAGCTGGTCACTTAACGATATGGCTGACTACCTTAATATAGATGGGCTTTGGGCGCTTGAGATTTTAAACTACGCAACTGAAAGATTAACAGGTAGTGAATACTGTCCTTACATATACGACCATATGGTAAGACAGGGTAAGCATAATCTTTGCTGCGTTATGGGTGACAACAACCATAATACAGACGGTAGCCTACGTGACTCCTTTGGTGGTTCAACCTTTATCGGCGCTAAGAGGCTTGATTATAGTCAAGTAATAGAGGCGCTTGAAAATGGCAACTTTTGGTGTGCAAGTGGTAAAAATCCACCAAAAATTAATGCTCTTTACGTTGAAGATAACATACTAAAAATAGACTGCTCACCGGCGACTGACATTTTTGTTACAGGTCTTGGCAGAAGCTACTGTCACTACCCAAGCGAGGATGAGGAAATTACTCATGCTGAATTTAAGCTTGAGCCTAAGGACATTATGTTCCGCGTGACCATACGTGATAAATACGGAAACAATGCACACACACACTATTACAAGGTTGAAGATTACATAATAAGGAGCTAAAATATGAAAAAGTATCTAATTTCGCCAGAATTAAACTGGTACAGGGCTAACTTTCACTGTCATACAAAGCACTCCGATGGTGCTTTAACTCCTGAGGCAGTTAAGGAGGCATATAAAAATCATGGCTATTCTATCGTTGCTTATACCGACCACGATGTGCTACTTGACCACTCTGATTTAAATGACGATGGCTTCTTAGCACTTACCTCCTGTGAGTATGCAGTAAATGACTCAAAGGCCTCCTTCCCTAAGCTATTTGATATTGAAACAAATGACTGGGTACGTAAAAAATGTGTCCACCTAAATATTTTTGCAAAGGAACAGCACAACACCTTTATGCCAGCTACTGCTATTGAACAGCAATGGATTTTAAAGGAGCGCTACCCTGATACAAAGTGTGATGGCTACTTCCGTGAGTTTACAAAGGAAGGAATTAACGAGATTATTAAGCGCTGTAATGATGCCGGCTTTTTAGTTCAGCTAAACCACCCATACTGGTCACTTAACGAGCGTGAGGACTATATAAATATGGAAGGGCTTTGGGGTCTTGAAATATTAAACTACGCAACTGAGCTTGAAACTGGTAGTGAATATTGCCCATATATCTATGATGATATGGTTAGAAACGGTATGTATAACCTCGTTTGCACAATGGGTGATGACAACCATAACCACGCAGGCTTTCGTGAGTCCTTTGGTGGCTCAACCTTTATCGGTGCTAAGGAATTAAAGTATGACCAAATTATTGAGGCTATGGAAAATGGTAATATTTACTGTGCCTCAGGTCGCGATAACCCACCACAGTTTAAGGCGGTTTATGTTGAAGACAATATGCTAAAAATTGAGTGCACACCAGTTGAGAGCATAATTGTAAATGGCTACTGTCGTGCGGACAGACACACAACCCACGATGACGACTCTGAGGGACTTACCTATGATGAGTTTTGGCTACGTGAAAGTGATGTATATTTCCGCATTACAATTCGCGACAAGTATGGCAATAGCGCCCATACACACACCTATTTCGTAAAGGATTATATTGAAAAATAAGCCTATGGCTTAAAAATAAAATTGTACAACAAATTTAATGCAAAAAAGGAACTTGAAAAATGAACATTATTGAAACACTTGCAAAAGAATTTTCACTTAAGGTAAGTCAGGTTGAAGCAACTGTTGGACTTATTGATGACGGCAACACTATCCCATTTATCGCACGATACAGAAAAGAGGTTACAGGCTCACTTGATGATACTGTGCTTCGTAATCTTGACGACCGTCTTAAATATTTAAGAAATTTAGAAGCTGAAAAGGAAAAGGTTTACTCAAATATTGAGGCTCAGGGCAAGTTAACTCCTGAGATTATTGAGGCGCTTGAAAAGGCACAAACAATGACAGAGGTTGAGGACATTTATCGTCCATTTAAGCCAAAGAGAGAGACACGTGCCTCCCTTGCAAGAAAGAAGGGTCTTGAGCCACTTGCTAACCTTATTATGGAGCAAAACGACTCCTACTCTCCTGAGATTATAGAGGTAGCAAAGGACTACATCACTACTGAAAACGAGGACAAAAAGCTCCACGTTAAAACCGCTGAGGATGCAATTAATGGTGCTAAGGACATTATTTGTGAGGACATTTCCGACAATGCTGACTATCGTAAGGCGATAAGAAAATTAACAGTTGACCACGGTCTTGTAATTTCTAAGCAAGCAAAGGACGAGGACTCCGTTTACAGCTCATACTATGACTATAATGAGAGTGTTAAGAAAATCCCTGGTCACCGTGTCCTTGCTATAAATCGTGGCGAAAAGGAAGAATTCTTAAGAGTTTCAATTCAAATTGATAAGGATTTAATACTTAACTATCTATATTCACAGGTTATTACTAATTCAAATAGCCCTGCTAAGACATATATCGAGGAGGCTATTATTGACTCTTATGATAGATTAATTGCTCCTTCTGTTGAAAGAGAAATCAGAGCTGACCTATTTGATACCGCAAGTGAGGGTGCAATTAAGCTATTCTCTGACAACCTAAAGAACCTACTTATGGGTGCGCCACTTAAGGGCAAAACAGTCCTTGGCTACGACCCTGGTTATAGAACAGGCTGTAAGCTTGCTGTTGTTGATAAAACAGGTAAGGTTATAGACACTGCTGTTATTTTCCCAACAAAGCCTCGTGAGGATATTGAGGGTTCAAAGGCTGTTGTTACACGTCTTATCAAGAGATACGGCGTTGATGTTGTAGCTATTGGTAATGGTACTGCATCTAAGGAAAGTGAAATCTTTATTGCAGGCGTTTTAAAGGAGCTTGCAGGTGACAAAAAGTACATTATGGTAAGTGAGGCTGGTGCTTCAGTTTACTCAGCATCTAAGCTTGGCGCAGAGGAGTTCCCTGACTTTGACGTTACACAGCGTTCAGCTGTTTCAATTGCAAGACGCTTACAGGACCCACTTGCAGAGCTTGTAAAGATTGACCCTAAATCTATCGGTGTTGGTCAATATCAGCACGATATGAAGCAAGCAAGACTTGACGAGGCACTTGGTGGCGTTGTTGAGGACTGCGTAAACAAGATTGGTGTTGACGTAAATACAGCTTCTTATTCCCTTCTTTCCTACATTTCTGGTATTAATATGTCAAGCGCTAAGAACATTGTAAAATACCGTGAGGAAAATGGCGAATTTACTAAGAGAAGTCAACTTTTAAAGGTGCCAAAAATCGGTGCAAAGGCTTATGAGCAATGCGCAGGCTTCCTTCGTGTGCCAGACTCTAAGGAAATTCTTGATAACACAGGTGTTCACCCAGAGTCCTACGAGGCTGCAAAAGCCCTTATTTCTAAGTTTGAATACTCTCTTGAGGCAGTTAGCAGTGGTCTTTCCGATTTGCGCCAAAAATGCGCTAAATACGGCACAAAGAAGCTCGCTGAGGAATTAAATATTGGTGAGCCAACCTTACTTGATATTATCGGTGAGCTTGAAAAGCCAGGTCGTGACGTGCGTGACTCACTACCTCTTCCTATTCTCCGCGATGACGTGCTTGGCATGGAGGACTTAAAGGAGGGTATGGTTATGACTGGTACTGTTCGTAACGTTATTGACTTTGGTGCGTTTGTTGATATTGGCGTTCACCAAGACGGACTTGTACACATTTCTGAAATTTCTGATAAGTACATTAAGCACCCAAGCGAGGCGCTTAGCGTTGGAGATATTGTTTCTGTAAAAATTAAGGCTGTTGACCTAAACAAAAAGCGCATTAGCCTTACTATGAAGATGTAATCTGTCATTTTTCAAAATTCAACAATTTTTTCCAATTTTTTGAACAATATGAACAAATAAAGCCACCCGTTTTTGTGCAAATTACGGGTGGTTTTGAACATTTTTGTTAAATATGCACAAATAGACTATGTAAATTTTGTTAAAAAAAGATATTTAAATTTGTAATAGTTTCTGTTATAATAGATAATGTAAAATATTATAGTTGTGTCCATATATGTTGCTTTGGGCGCAATTTACAACAAATTTTAGTGCCAGTTGGCAAGGAGAAAATAAAAAAATGGCAAGTTTGTCTCTTAAACACATTTACAAGAAATATCCAGGTGGCGTTACCGCCGTTTCCGACTTCTGTCTTGAAATTCAAGATAAGGAATTCGTTATCTTCGTTGGTCCATCAGGATGTGGTAAATCAACTACTCTTCGTATGATTGCAGGCCTTGAGGAAATTACCGAGGGTGAATTATATATCGGCGACAAGCTAATGAACGATATTGCACCTAAGGACAGAGATATTGCGATGGTTTTCCAGAACTATGCTCTTTACCCTCATATGACTGTATTTGAAAATATGGCATTTGGTCTTAAGCTTAGAAAGACTCCAAAGGAGGAAATCAAGCGTAGAGTTGAGGAGGCTGCTGAAATCCTTGGCATTACTCACTTGCTTGACAGAAAGCCAAAGGCTATGTCTGGTGGTCAGAAGCAGCGTGTTGCGCTCGGTCGTGCTATCGTTCGTAACCCTAAGGTTTTCTTACTTGACGAGCCTCTTTCAAACCTTGATGCTAAGCTCCGTGCAACCATGAGAACTGAGCTTACAAAGATACATAATCGCGTTGGTACAACATTCGTATATGTAACTCACGACCAGGTTGAGGCTATGACAATGGCTACTCGTATCGTTGTTATGAAGGACGGTCTTATCCAACAGGTTGACTCTCCACAAACACTTTATGATAAGCCAGTTAATATGTTCGTTGCTGGATTTATCGGTACACCACAAATGAACTTCATCAATGCAACTCTTGAGAAGAAGGACGACGGTACATACATCTGCTTTGAGGGCAACTCACTTCGTCTCCCTGACGAAAAGGCAGCTAACCCTGCTCTTGAAGAGTACATTGGCAAGGAGGTTGTTGCTGGTATCCGTCCTGAGTGTATCCATGACGAGCCTATCTACCTTGAAACCATGAAGGAAAATGTTATTGACGTTAACGTTGATATTACTGAGCTTATGGGTGCTGAAATCTACCTCTACATCGCTATTGGTGAGCAAAATGCTATTGCTAAGGTTTCATCCCGTTCACAAGCACGCGCTGGTGACACAATTCAAGTTGCCATCGAGGCTAATAGAATTCACCTATTTGATAAAGACACTCAAAGATACATTATTCACTAATAAAAAAATAAAAGACAGGCAGTTTGCCTGTCTTTTTTATTCTTGCATAGCAAGTATTTCAAAAACACATAAACTTTCTTTTCAAAGCGCGAAGTATCATTTCGTGTTGTTTGCCTTTATTCTTGACTTTAATATAGATGGTATGATATAATTTTAGTAGCTTATTTTAAAAAACGGAGTAAGAAAATGGACAAGGAACAAGTAAATCACGGCTTCCCGTGGGACGGGTCGGAGCTTGTTTTAAACGAGTATAAAAAGGACAATATAAAAATTGAAAATACCGGTCATAAAACAAGCAAGGCTATCATTTTCTTTTCGAGCAACGGACTGTACTACCCTAACAATGAAGAATCATTTAAGAAGAGTGTCATTGAGAAAAACAGATACGAGTTTGAGAACATATCTAAGGACCCAATGATACAAAATGAATTTGAATTAATCATTTATGTGCGCGATATTTATAAGCAGTGGTGTGTAAACGGTATTAACGAGAGAATTAACACCATAGAAAAGCTTCGCGATTATCTAAAGGAAATAACAAACGGTTACGAGATTACAACCTGCGGTTGTTCTTCAGGTGGCTACCTTGCCACTCTGCTTGGAAACATGCTTGATGCTGACAAGATTTTTAATTTATCGGGTCAATTTTATTTATGGGATGAGCTTAGCGTTGCACCTTACCTTTTCGACAACAAGGACAACGAAGAAAAATCAAAATACTATGATATAACAAAATACATAAAAAGCTGTTATTTCATTTACCCTGCAAGAGCAAAAAGCGATATTTTTCAATGCTCCTTTGTAAAAGATAACAATTCGGTAAAAAGACTTCCTATAAATAGCGACAGTCACGGCTCCACAGTCTCTCCTGACTGCTACAAATACCTTTTTGCAATGACAAACGAAGAGCTTGATTGCTTCTTTAACAAATTCAAAGACAAGGAAATGGTCACTCGCCGCGAAATTGACGCTTGCCTTCTCCCTCTTTCAACAAGAATAAAGCGTTTCCACAAAAACTTCTTAAAAAAGATAGTGAAATTTTTAAAATCAAAATCATAAGAAAATACCACTCGTTAACCGAGTGGTATTTTTTATTGAACTGAATAGAGTCTATTTTTACTTATTTATATTGACTTTTTTATTTTTTTTGGTATAATGTTTATAGTGCTTAAGGCACCTTTATTATTAGCGCTACTGAGGTTTTTCTATGAAAAAGAAAATTGCAATTATCGGCTACGGTGGTATGGGCTCTTGGCATGTTAACCATGCTTTAAAGAGTGATGTTATCGAGCTTGCCGGAATATATGATATTGACCCACAAAAGGTTGAAAAGGCAAAAGCAAACGGAATTTATGCTTATAGCTCTCTTGACGAGGTTATAAACGACAAAAGCGTTGAGCTTGTAACAATTGCTATACCAAATGATGTGCATCTTGACACTGTTGTTAGATGCCTTTTAGGTGGCAAGCATGTTATTTGCGAAAAGCCTGTTGCTCTTTCCACCTCTGACTTAAATATGATGATAGATGCATCAAAGAAGTCAGGTAAGCTATTTACTGTACACCAAAACAGGCGCTTCGACGTTGACTATCTTGCTATGCAAGGTCTTGCCGACTCAGGTGAGATTGGTGCGCCACTTCGCGTAGAGTCAAGAATTCACGGCTCACGTGGAATTCCTTCTGACTGGCGTGGCGAAAAGGAGCATGGCGGTGGTATGATTCTTGACTGGGGCATACACCTAATTGACCAGCTAATGCTTATTTATAAAAATGAAGAAATTGATACAATTTACTGTGAGACAACTAATATCACAAACAAAGAGGTTGATGACGGATTTTATCTAACTATCACCTTTAAAAGTGGCAAGGTTGCTTACTGTGAGGTTGGTACTTACAACTTTATTGCGTTGCCAAGGTTCTATATGAAGGCTGAAAAGGGCTCTGCATTAATTACCGACTGGCGCGAAAAGACAAGGGTTGCAAAGTGCAAGTATTGGCACGAAAATGACGTATTGCCTGTACAAACCGCGGCAGGTCTTACAAAGACTATGGCTCCACGTGATAGCGTTACTATGGACGAGTATGAGCTTGAAATTCCAAAGAGTGATGTTCATAACTTCTATCGCAACTTCACCCGTGCAATTGACGGTCTTGAGCCACAATTAGTCACACACGAGCAAATGCTACTTGATATGAAGATTATGGAATATGCATTTAAGTCAGCTGAGCTTGGTCAGGTTGTAAAATTTGATTAATAAAAAGCACCCACTTGGGTGCTTTTATTTTTGCCTTTCCCCTACAAGTGAAGGCTTTGTGCCATTTTGATTATAAAAAAGCACCCACGCTTTGTGGGTGCTTTAATTAATTACTGAATATCGTATTTTGTTGTAAATACTAAGAATTCAATTGGGGACTTAAGGTCCATGAACTTAGCACGCTTAACAACTGAAGGCTCAGCTAAGTTAGTTGTTGCAAAGCGACCATGGAGTGTTCTGATTGAAAGGTCAAGAACGAAGCCCTCAAATGAGCTATATACCTTGTCGCCAGAATAAACCTCAAGCTCCTTAAGATATGGGAACACCATACCGTTTGAGTTATATACAATACGAACATCGTTTGTTCTTACTGCCTCGTCAAGCTCGATGGAAACAATTGGGCTCTTCTTATCATTGTCGTATGAGGTTGCACTTGCAACTGTCTTATATACGCCATCAACAAGAACTTGAACGTCAAATGACATTACATGCTCCTCTGGCTTGTCTTGTGTAATTTCATCATTGAAGTAAAGAACAACCTTTGTAACATCCTCGCTATCCTTTAGCTTAACGCCACAGTATGTGCCCTTTAGGAAGGTTTGTGCATACCAAGAAAATGCATCGTCTGTTACTTGTCCGTCATTGATATATGAAACGTCAGAAATATTTGAGTAGTCAAATGAAGATGAGCAGTATGCCTCACCATAGCAAGCAAGGTTACCTTGTGCTGTTGATGATGCTCTGTGATAGTTTAGATATGAAGAAAGGAACACACATTGCTCACCATTTATAATAGGTGCAGATGTGTCAGAAACAACAGGAGCAATATCATCGCCATTTATATCTTTTGCAGATGTAAATTCAAGCTTTACGCCCTCTATTCTTTCATCGCCGACACTGTAAATTTTCCAGTCATCAGCCTCCCAAAGAGCTGAGGTAGCTGTAACTGTATCGCTTGTTAGCTTTTGCCACTGTCCATTACGCATAACATATACATCGTAATTATAAACAGCACCATCAAATGCTGAACCAACACCACCGAAGTTGAATCTTACATCACTTACAAGGTATCCGCCCTCAAAGTCTATCCAGAAGCTTTGATTTTCGTAATCTCTTGCTCTCCAGTATGTGTTAAATGTACGGTCGTTACCAAGAAGTGGGTATTGACCTGTTTGTGAAGTAGTAGCACCTGCCATACCACCAAGAGCTGCGTCTGTAACAACCTCTGCTCCCTCTGGTACGTCAAACTTAGGTGTAGTTACTGATTGATGTCCCCAAATCATAACCTCGTGAATCAATGGAACGAGCCACCAGTTATCCCAAATGTGGTCAATTGCGTTTGCACCATACTCAGAGCAAACAACTCTTACATTCTTTGTTGTTGCCCAGTTTGTAGGAATTGGGTCACCGTTTGCATCAACGACAACGTCACCATTTGAATCGTATTGTGGGAAAATCTTATCAAGCTTAATTGTAAGTGAAGCGATGTCGCCACCAGTACCACCAACAACCTTGAAGTTCTTATCTACCTCATAAACCATGTCGTTGTTGTAGCCATGACCAGCCTCATACCATTGACCTTGAATAAGGATTTCAATTGTATATTTTATATTGTTTCTTTGGTCAGTAGTAATTAAAACTTCTGTCTTACAGGTGTTACACTTAGCGGACTCAACAGTCTTGCCATCTTCCTTGTACTTTTTTGTAAACTGGTCATTAGAAAGCTCAGCCTTACATTTACCACAATAAGCACCTGTCCAGTCAGGATATTTATGGCCATAAATTGTAACAGAGTCTATTGTTTGGTATTGGTTAAAGCTCATACCGCACCATTGACGAGTGTTATCAATACCCTCAAAGCCCTCACCACGCGCCTCGTCACCAGGACGCCAGAACTGCCAAGAGCTATGAATGTAACCGTTGTTTATGTATCTTGCGCTTGAGTCATCGTTCCAGTTACTTGTCTGGTAGGTCTTACCCTTAGGTGCAACGTTGACAGACTCCTTATTCCAAGGAGAAACATCGCCCTCGCCAGCAAATGTAACCCATGTAAAGCAAGGAACAAGCATCAAAACACATAGAATTGTTGCTAAAAATCTCTTCTTCATTGTGTACTCCTTTTGTTATATGCCCGATCTAAAACTATGAAAAAGTGATAAAAACCGAGCATAAATTATTTCTCTATTGTGTATTTTACCATATTATAAGTATAAAAACAAGTGTTTTTTGTAAATTTTTCATTAATTTATAAATTATGTAATATTGTATATCTTTTGCGCCCATGTGCATAATATAGATAAAGGTCTTTAGTGTGCTATTTTGCACGTGCTTATTTTTACGCGCTGACCCCGTTGGGGCGCGTTAATTTAAGCCACTAAAGGCCCTTCTTATTTAAAGTATTTTATTGCCTGTTGCTTGTTTCTTTCAATTTCCTCAAATAATTCTTCCTTGCTATCAAATTTTTTCTCGCCACGGAGATATTTGTAGAAATTTACTCTTATATACGAGCCATAAAGAAGACCGTCATAGTTTACTATATGCGTTTCCATATTCATTTCGCCATTTTCGTCTGTGGTTGGTCGCACGCCTACATTTGTTATTGACGGATAAACATCCTCACCTATTTCACATTCGGTTATATAAACGCCTGTTTTAGGCACAATTTTTCCATTTGGGATTATTTGATTTATGGTTGGTAACCCCATTTTAGTTGCTAAGTGCTTACCAAACAAAACGGGTGAATAAACTGAATAGTGAGTGTCATACTGAAACAGCTCCTCAACCTCACCCTTCTTAATTAGCTCCCTTATACGTGTTGAGCTAATATGGTGTCCGTTTAATTCAATTTTATTGCAAATTTGCACACTCCCCCCACCGTTTTTTAAAAAAAGTTCCTTCAAGGTGGTGGCATCTGCACTTGCGCCCTTGCCAAAACGGTAGTTATAGCCACAGCTTGCACCCTTAGCTAAAAGTCCTTTAGTTAAGACGTTTTCAAAAAACTCGGTAGGTGTTAAATCCTTTACATTTTCAAAGTCCTCAAGCGCTAAATAATCAACCCCGAGTGACTTTATTGCTTTAATTCTTTCCTCAAGAGTAAAGATACAGCCTACATTTTCGCCATTGTGTGATTTGGGAAGGGACTTAAATGTGTAAACCAAGGATTTTAGCCCTTGCTTTTTTGCCATAATAAATGATGAGGTAATAACCGCCTTATGCGCGAGGTGACAACCATCAAATGTGCCGAGGGCAACTATTGTATTCTCACATAAATCTTCTTTTGCCATTGTTTTAAGGTTTATAATTTCCATTTTGCGCCCTCCTTTTTTTGTCTTTACTTTATTATTATACTATATTTTTCTAAATATTGTAATAAATTTTATATTTTTTAATTATTTTTAACACATTTGTGCTTTTTTGTGGTATTATATTTATATTAAATACTTAGAGAGGAGGCACATAAATGAAGGTAATGTGGATTGGTCACGGTGGCTTGCTTTTTGTTTCTGGCAAAAACAAGGTGTTAGTTGACCCTTATCTTTCAAATTCACTTCGCCAAACTGATATATTTTTCAGGCGCAGAAAAAGAATTAAAAGAAGACTCTTTCTTTTAAGACCTGACGTTATTGTGCTTTCAAGCTCACACCCTGACCGTGCTGACCTAAAAACAGTCAGTCGCGTTGCCGAGGGACCCTTTAGCTGGCTTGGTCCTCTTAATTTCTTTAACAGATATCGCCCAACAATTCTTGCCTCCGAGGAGGCATTTAGAAAGGGCATTTCAACATGGAGCTTAAAGGGTGCAAACTTCACTATGTTTGAGCCAGGAGTTGAGTGGAGCCTTGGTGATATGACAATTAAGGCGGTTAATGCTTATACTGACGACTACTCTGCCTTTGGTCTTATTATAACCGACAATGAGGACGGTAAAAAATACTATGTTGCCTCAAACACACTTTATAGTGATGAATTAATCAAATCCTTGCCATCTGACATTTTTGCCGCATTTATTCCTATTGGTGGCACTTTTGGCTCAATGAATGTAATAGATGCCTCTCGCTTTGCAAAGGCTATAAATGCTGAGTATGCAGTGCCTGTACAATTTGGCACGCTTGACAGGGTTAAGCCAGAGCAATTTATTGTTGGTGGCAGAATTATACCTAAAATTTACAAGGTTATTGACTTCAACGCCCCTGGTGGACCTGAGGTTTCTAAAAATGGTATTGACTTCTTCTTTAACGAGAAAAAATCAAGAAATAAATCAAATGGTGCTCCAGCCTACGATGATGTTTACGAGATAAACACAGAGGAAGCTGCCTTACCTATGGTAATTGACAAAAATTAATTTTGACTTAACGGGTAATTTTTGCCCGTTAATGTTATTTTAGCTTATTAAAAAAGAAAAATAAAACAAAAAATCTACAAAATTGTAGGGTTTTAATTTGCTTCATGGTAGATACTATATTCAGTATTTAAAAAGGAGCGCTTTTATGGTTATTACTCTACTTATTTGCTTTAGTTACATTTTTTCATTTTTATTTATTATTTCGGGCGCATTTTTTGCATATCTTCGCGCCTTTTATTTTCCCCCTCGCCACCCTGTTTTGCCATTTTATGCAAAAAATGACGAGGAAAAGGAATATCTAAAGGGGCTTGATTCCTCAAAGGAGCTTCTTTCAAGTCAAGACTTCGAGGGCGTTTACACACGCTCCTTTGATAATCTTTCGCTTTTTGCAAGATACTACCACCAAAAGGATGGTGCGCCATTATTTATTGAATTTCATGGTTACAAGGGAGATGCGTGTAGGGATTTTTGTGCTTGTGATATGGTTTTTAAATCTCTTGGGTGCAACACTCTTTTAGTTGACCAACGCGCGCACGGAAAAAGTGAGGGAAAGACAATTTCCTTTGGTATAAATGAGCGCTTTGACTGTCTTTCTTGGATTAAATGGGCAAATGAGCGCTTTGGCGATATTCCTATATTTCTTGCTGGTATTTCAATGGGTGGTGCAACTGTTTTAATGGCATGCGACCTTGATTTGCCAAAAAATGTGCGTGGTATAATTTCCGACTGCGCCTACTCCTCTCCACGTGAGATTATTTGCAAGGTTTGTAGGGACGTGCACCTTAGCCCAAGGATTTTTTACCCACTACTGACAATAGGTGCTGTTTTGTTTGGTGGCTTTAATCCAAACAAAAAATCGGCAATTGCATCAGTTAAAAATGCGCGTGTGCCTGTTTTACTCTTTCACGGTCTTGGTGACACCTTTGTGCCACCTAAAATGAGTGAGGAAATATATAAAAATTGCACAGCGGAAAAATATTTATTCACCTTTGAGGGTGCAGGGCATGGCTTTTCCTTCGCCACCGATGCACCGAAATACGAGCATGCAGTAAAGGACTTTGTCCTTGGGCATATATAATTTGCAAATCTTGGGAGAATTTTCTCCCATTACATAAGAGGTTAAAATGGAGACGAAAAAGAAAAGCAAGGTAGGGCTTATTAAGAGATTTTTGCCCTACTATAAGAAGTACAAATGGATTTTATTTCTTGACCTTTTTTGTGCAACGCTAACTACACTTTGTGAGCTTGCACTACCCCTGCTTGTACGCGAAATTACAAGCTATGTAACAAATAATACAGGGACAAGCTTTATAAGAGATGAGTTTATAAAGTTAGTGCTTACCTGTGGCTTTATTTACGTTGGACTTAGAATTATCGACACGTGTGCCAACTATTTTATGGCAGCCAATGGTCATATTATGGGTGCAAAAATTGAAAGTGATATGCGCCGTGACCTGTTTTCGCACCTACAAAAGCTATCATTTTCGTACTATGATAACACAAAAATCGGAACTCTAATGTCCCGTATGACCTCGGACCTTTTTGATATTACCGAGTTTTCGCACCACTGCCCAGAGGAATATTTTGTCTCAGGCACAAAAATTATATTCTCCTTTGTAATTCTTTTAAGGGTGAATGTGCCTCTTACACTTATTATTTTCTCCTCAATTCCACTAATTGTTCTTTCTCTTGCCTTCTTTAGGAAGCGCATGAAAAATGTGTTTAAGGAGGGACGTGAGCAAACAGGTATTATCAACTCACAAATTGAAGACAGCTTACTTGGTGTTAGAGTTGTTAAGTCCTTTGCAAACGAAAAAATTGAGGAAAGCAAATTCAACCAAGGCAACGAAAAGTTCCTAAAAATCAAAAAAAGAAGCTATTTTTACATGGGAGGATTTCAGTCCTCAACCAGACTATTTGATGGTATTATGTACATAGTTGTAGTTGTTATAGGAGGACTGTTCCTTGTATGGGACGGATTTACTATTGGCTCTCTTTCCATTAAGTGGAGCTTAATAACCCCAGCTGACTATATTGCATACGTAATGTATGTGTCAACTCTACTTACCTCAATACGCCGAATAGTTGAATTTTCCGAGCAGTTTCAACGTGGTATTACCGGTATTGAGCGCTTTACCGAGATTATGGATATTGAGCCAGAGATTAAGGACTCAAAAAATGCAACTGAACTTAAAAATGTCAAGGGACGTGTCGAGTTTTCTGGTGTTACCTTTAAATATAGCGAAATGGGGAATGAGGTTTTAACCAACCTAAATTTAGTGGTAAATGAGGGCGAGTCAATTGCTCTTGTTGGTCCAAGTGGTGGTGGTAAAACTACACTTTGCTCACTAATTCCTCGCTTCTATGAAATAGACAAGGGCGAGATAAAAATTGACGGTCAGAATATCAAGGACGTTACCCTTTCCTCTCTTAGAAAAAGCATAGGCGTTGTCGCACAGGACGTTTACCTATTTTCTGGTAGCGTAAGAGAAAATATCGCATACGGAAACCCAGAGGCAACAGACGAGGAAATAATTAAGGCATCCGAGCTTGCTGGCGCGCACGAGTTTATTATGTCGCTTGAAAATGGCTACGACACTTATGTTGGTGAGCGTGGTGTTAAGCTTTCTGGTGGACAAAAGCAACGTATTTCTATTGCAAGAGCATTCCTTAAAAACCCACCTATTTTAATCTTAGACGAGGCAACAAGCGCACTTGATAATGAAAGTGAGCGCATTGTTCAAAAATCACTCGAAGCACTTGCTAAGGGGCGCACAACCTTTACTATTGCACACCGCCTTACCACCATTAAGGGCGCTGACAGAATTTTAGTTCTCACCGAAAATGGTATTGAGGAAAGTGGCACCCACAAGGAGCTGTTAAATGCAGGTGGACTTTATGCCGAGCTTTATAAGCTTTATTCCGAGAATTAATAAAAATCCACCAGCTCAGCTGGTGGTTTTTCATTTTCGGGCATAGCCCTAAACACTACTAGCCACGCACAAGTGCGCCCCCAAATTGGCCTGCCAGCCTTGCGTTTGCTACTTGCAACCCGTAAACGGGTTTGACTTTCATGCCTCCTTTGTAAAGG
>JAZOCP010000194.1:0-4184 GCA_045596585.1 Eubacteriales bacterium | reverse complement strand
GCCTCCTATGCATGCTATATAGGAATTGTCTTGGCAAGAGGCGCAAAAATGCTTAAAAACGACAAATATATGGGATATGCACAGTCAATTCTTGATAACCTGCTTGGTGCAAACGAGCAGGATTCAAGCCGAGTAAGGGGCATTGGCTATAACAACTGTCAGCACCACGCTTATGGACAGTTTTTTCCCTCAACTCCATTTATTCCGGGTGCTGTCGGTACAGGCTATGACTCTATTGATGTATACACCTCGTCCTCTGAATATGATATGCCCTGTGTCGGTATTTCAATGTATTTAATCTCCGAAATAACAAACAAAAAAGAGTGCTAATGCACTCTTTTTGTTCTATTCTCTTTCGTCCATTGGGACATAGGTTTTTCTTTCGCAAACATTTTCGTAGCCTGGACGAATAATTTTGCCATTTAGGAGTAATTCCTCTATTCTATGTGCGCTCCAGCCCGCAATTCTTGCCACTGCAAAGAGCGGTGTATAAAGCTCAGTTGGGAGGTCAAGCATGCTATAAACAAAGCCACTATAAAAGTCAACATTTGCGCTTACGCCCTTATAGATTTTTCTTTCCTTAGCAATCACCTCAGGAGCAAGCTTTTCGATTAAAGCGCAAAGCTGATATTCCTTTTCAAGGCCCTTTTCCTTAGAGAGCTTTTCAACCCAGCCCTTAAATACCTTTGCACGAGGGTCGGAGAGTGCATAAACTGCGTGTCCCATACCATAAATAAGACCCTTGCCATCAAATACCTCCTTACGAAGGATTTTGGTTAGATACTCGCGAAGCTCGTCTTCGTCTGTGTAGTCCTTGATATTCTTTTTGATATTATCTATCATTTCAACGACCTTGATGTTAGCACCACCGTGTCTTGGACCCTTAAGTGAGCCGAGGGATGCAGCGATTGCTGAATATGTATCAGTACCTGATGAGGTTACAACGTGAGTTGTAAAGCTTGAGTTGTTACCACCACCGTGCTCTGCGTGTAAAACGAGTGCAAGGTCGAGAATTTTTGCCTCAAGTGGTGTAAACTTTGAGTCCTTTCTTAGCATATAAAGTAGGTTTTCTGCTATTGAAAGGCTTGATTTTGGTCTTCTAATAATTAAGCTTCTCTTCTTTTCGTTGTACTCATAGCTTCTAAACGCATAAACTGCAAGAAGTGGGAACTCAGAAATTAGCTGTAAGCATTGACGGAGTACGTTTGGAATAGATGTGTCATCAGCCTTGTCATCATATGCATAAAGAGTAAGCACGGAACGAGCAAGGACGTTCATCATATCCTTACCAGATGCCTTCATCAAAACATCACGCACAAAGTTCTTTGGTAGTGAGCGATAGTTAGTTAAAAGAGTGCAAAACTCCTCAAGCTCAGTTTTATTTGGTAGCTGACCGAATAAAAGAAGATAAATTGTCTCCTCAAAGCCAAAACGGTCATCACCTAAAAATCCGTTTACAAGGTCATTTATGCTAATTCCACGATAGAAAAGCTCACCATCCTTAGGTACTCGTGTTCCATCTGGTAGGTTGTAAAATGAGTTGATTTCAGATATTGCGGTAAGGCCAGCTACTACGCCCTTTCCGTTTACGTCACGAAGGCCTCTTTTAACGTCAAACTTTATATATTGCTCTGGCTCAATTGTTGTGTTTGAGGAGCATAGGTCAACGTAGGACATTAGCTGTGGTGTAATTTTAGTTAATTCTTTTTTTGCGGTTGGCATTTTTTAGCCCTCCTTCCAAAGGATAGATAGTGCCAAATGGCACATACTTTAGCGCTTTAAAGCGATAAAATAAAAAATATAGTCTATTCTATCATATAGTTATGAATAAATTGTGAATTTTCAAAAATATTTTATCTTTTTTGATATTTTTTTAATATTTAATGGCAGAAACAGGAAAAACTCAAGAGTTAAAGTGGTTTTTTCGCAATTTGCGAGTTGTTTCTTGGGTATTTTTCAGAGGTTGGCTTAACCTTTCTAATTACTATTAAGGTTCTATCTAATGTTTCTTGACCATTAGTTAGCTTATAGGTATCAACCTTTTCGATTTTTCCACCAAGCTGTGAAATGGCATTTTGTGCCTCGTTTATTTCCTCGTCTGTGGTCTGAGATTTCATAGAAACAAAGGCGCCACCCACCTTAACAAGTGGCAAGCATAATTCACAAAGTACATTAAGTCTTGCAACTGCGCGGGCGGTAACAATATCAAATGCTTCTCTTTTTTCGCCCTGCCCAAGCACCTCTGCCCTTTCACTTGAAACGGACACGTTACTAAGACCTAAAAGTGTAGCCGTATCGCCAACGTATTTAACCTTTTTTGCAACGCTATCTACTGCAAAAACAGACACGTCCCCGCGTAAAATTGCAATTACGAGCGACGGAAAGCCACCACCACAGCCGATATCACAAACGCTTGCCCCCTCGGGTATAAGAGGCACGCACGCGCTTGAATCAACAAGGTGCTTTAATATTATTCCGTCCTCATCCTTAATAGCTGTTAGGTTAAGGCTTTTATTCACCTCTTGCATATGAGTGCTTAGCCTTTCAAGGATTTTTGCTTGTTCAGAGATAATTAGTCCCTTAGTTTTTTCATTTTGATTTGCAACAGCTTGTAGCTTATTTACAAAATTGTCCATCAAAGCACCTGAATTGCGCCATATGGACGAATTTTCAACACGTGGCAAGCACCCTTACCGAATGCGCCATCAATTGCTTTTCTATATTCTTCTACCAATTCAAACTTAACAAACGCTTGAATTGTACCTGCAAAGCCACCACCATGCACACGATATGCACAGCCCTTGCCAGCAAGGGTAGAATCTGTAATTGCAAGTGCCAAGGAAAGACCCTGCTCACTTACATTTTTAGTTGTAAATACGTTTTGTAGATACATAAAGCTTGAGTTGCCAGACTTTATTACGTAGTCAAGGAATTTTAATACATCGCCCTTATGTAAAGCGTCTGCTTGCTTTGTTACTCTTTCGTTTTCGTTAAAGAAGTGAATTGCACGTAAAATTGCACGGTCACCACACGCTTGACGTAGTGCCTCTACGTTTTCAAGAACTGTATTTTTATCAAGCTGTCTTAAATATTCCTTGCCGAAATATTTTGCAACGCTCTTCATTTCATATGGAACTGAGGCATAGTCCTCGTTTAAATCTGCGTGGTTACCACCTGTATTTACAATACAAAGTGCATAGCCTGCACCACTTAAATCAAATGGGATTTTTTCAATTACAGGGTTCTTTGTGTCCTCAAAATCAATATAAACAAAGCCACCAACAGCACACGCCATTTGGTCCATAAGTCCACAAGGCTTGCCAAAGAAAACATTTTCTGAATATTGCGCCATTTTCGCAATTTCTACATTGTCAACCTTGCCCTCGTTATAGAAATGGTTAAGAATATTACCAACCATTACCTCAAATGCAGCAGAGGATGAAAGACCTGAGCCCTTAAATACATTAGATGTGGTGTATGCACAGTAGCCACCTGTTTTCTTACCTGCATTTTCAAACGCGCGTGACATACCTGCAATTAAAGCGCTTGACTTAAAAAAGTCAGCATCGTTAGGTGTTTTATATGTATCGATATCAACTACGTCCTCTGGGAAGCCTTGGCTTTTAATTCTAATTATGCCATCCTCTGTTTTAGATGCAATTGCGATAATATCAAGGTTAATCGAGCCAGCCATTACCTTACCGTGGTTATGGTCGGTGTGGTTACCAGATAGCTCACTTCTGCCAGGAACAGAGAAAACACTCGCCTCGCACTCACCATAAATATTATAAAACTCATTTACAGCATCAAGGTATCTCTTTCTTTGCACCTCTAAATTTTCCTCACCATAAATGCGACAAAGGGCGCTGTCCGCTCCCTTATTTTGAATATAGCTAATTAAAGATGTAGTTTTCATTATTTTATTTCTCCCTCTATCTTTAAAATTTCACAGCCAACAGCTGTAAATGAATTTGTATCTATTTCAAAAATTGCTCCGTTCAATTCAATTTCTCCCTCGGCAAAATCAAATTTTGAAAGCATTTTTGTTTTCATTTTAAAAATTACAGCATCCTTTTTCACCCCTAAGATGCTATCACGTGCGCCAACCATACCAACATCGGTAATATAAGCGCATTTTCCCTCAAGTACTTGCGCATCATTGGTTTGCACGTGGGTGTGTGTGC
>JAZOCP010000193.1:0-8971 GCA_045596585.1 Eubacteriales bacterium | reverse complement strand
AATCCTGAAAATGATCATCAGGACTCATTGGTACTTGCATACCATACATTTTATATGTAACTCCATAGTTAAAGCAATCAGAAATAATATAAAGGTCAAGACCTCTCATTGATTCATTAATAAGCGCTTTTGCCTCACCAGAGCCAAATCTTGGACATTGAGCATCGACTACAAAGCTCTTATCAGTATTTCTTAATTGTTTTAAATAATGGTCAACTTGTGCTGTAAAATCTTCGCAGCCTCTCATGCCAATTACTTTTAATTCACCATTTAAATGCTCGTTCATACTATCCCCCATAGTGTGTTAAATATTTTAGTCGTTTATAAGTATTTGCCCTACTTAGTTACGTTTTGATAAAACGTCTTTTTCGTATTTTTCAACTTTATCAATCCATTCAGCGCCACAAGGAACACCACATTCATAGCAATATTGATCCCATACTGCCTCGAATGGCATAGACTTCAATTCTTCAAGCCAAGCAAGACGCTTTGTATAATTCTTATCAAGTTCATAAGCTTTCAATTGCTCAAAAGGCTCAAGCATAGCATATAAAAGTGCTTTTTGAATATTTCTTGCACCTATAACCCATGCAGCAATTCTATTAATACTTGCATCAAAGAAGTCAAGACCGATATTAATTCTATCCATCTCACCACTTCTTACAATTTCTTCAGCAATGGCCTTTAATTCATCATCAAAGATTACAACGTGGTCACTATCCCATCTTACCGGTCTTGAAACGTGAAGTAATAAGCCTGGAGTAAATTGTAATGCTGTGCTAATTTTATCAGAAATATACTCAGTTGGATGGAAATGTCCAGCATCAAGTGTTAAATATTGTCCTTTCTTAGCACAATAGCCAAGATAAAAATCATTTGATCCGATTGTACAGCTTTCAGCGCCTATACCAAAAACCTTACCCTCAAGTGCAGCAATATTGTACTTAGGGTCAACAGGTACAGCAAAAATTTGGTCAAGAGAATCTTCAAGTCTTTCTCTATATCCCTTTCTATCAACAGGAATATCTTTAAAGCCATCAGGAATCCAATAGTTACTTGCGCAAACCTCTCCCATTTCCTTACCGATATATTCAGCGATCTTTCTTGTTGCAATTACGTGGTCAATCCAAAACTTACGAATCTTTTCATCATGGTGAGAAAGTGTAAAGCCATCTTCAGAATATGGATGTGAGAAGCATGTTGGGTCAATGTTAAGACCAAAACCATTTTTCTTTGCCCATTTAATCCATGTATCATAATGCTCTGGCTTGATTTGGTCTCTTGGAACGCTTTCACCCTTGTTATCAAGATATATTGCGTGAAGACTCAATTTCTTTTTACCAGGAATCATTGATGCTGCTACTTCAAAGTCCTTTTGAAGCTCTTCTATATTTCTTGCAGCTCCTGGGTAATTACCAGTAGTTTGAATTCCTCCAGTTAAAGGACCGCTATTTTCAAATCCCTTAACGTCATCGCCTTGCCAACACTGAATTGATATTGGCACCTTTTTCATTTTTTCTATTACAGCATCAGTATCTATGCCAATTTGTGCATAGGCCTCTTTTGCATATTCATACATTTTTTCTCTATTCATGCTCATAATTAAATTTCCTTTCCACAAATTGATAAAAATCTCTGATAAGCATCTTCCCAAGCATCTGTATGCTTAGGTTCATAAACCTTAACATCAAATGAGTTGGTAATTATTTCTCTTGCCTCATAAATGTCCTTAATCTCACCAGAAGCAATTGCTTGCATAGAAATATTTCCAATTGCAGTTGCCTCAACAGGACCAGCATATACAACTCTGTTTGATGCATCAGCAGCCCACTGGCATAGAATAGCCTCTTTAGTGCCACCACCAACAATATTAATTGATGAATAGCTCTTTTCAGTCATGCTTTCAATAGATTCAATTGTTTGTCTATAACAAAGAGCCAAGCTCTCAAATATACATCTTACGACTTCACCAACAGTTTCTGGTACATATTGACCAGTCTTACGACAAAACTCTCTTATTCTGCCTGGCATATCACCAGATGGTGAGAAAAGAACATTATTAGGATCAATAAAGCATGCAAATGGTTTAGACTGAAGTGCTTTTTCTGTAAGCTCATCAAATGTGTAGCTATCACCCTCACGTTTCCACTGTCTTCTTGATTCTTGCTCAAGCCATAGACCCATAATATTTTTAAGGAATCTAATCTTTCCACCTGCACCACCTTCATTTGTAAAGTTGTGCGCAAGAGATAATTCATTAATTACAGGCTCATCATTCTCAACACCCATTAGTGACCATGTGCCACTGCTTATGTAAACAAAGTCATCACCCTTTTTAGCAGGAACAGCAATTACAGCACTTGCAGTATCGTGTGATGCAATATTTACAACATCAGCCTTTATGTCACCAAGCTCAGAAATTAAGGCAGGAGTTAGCTTACCAACCTTATGTCCAGGCATTACAACGGGAGCAAATAATGATTCTTTGATTCCAAACGCTTTTAATAGTTCAGTAGAAATTGTTCTCTTCTTTGCGTTTAGAACTGCACCAGTAGAAGCAATTGTATATTCAGTAAATTTTTCACCAGTTAAGAAATAGTTGAGTAAATCAGGTGTGAATAGCATCTTATCAGCATTTTCAACGATGTATGGTCTATCTCTTAAATCAGCAATTAGCTGATAAATAGTATTAAAGTTGATTGTTTGGATACCAGTAATTCCATATAGCTTTTCAAATGGAACGGTTTTAAATGCATAAGGTTGAATATTATCTGTACGCAAATCACGATAATGATAAGGATTTGCCATCAAGGCACCTTTTTTATCAATAAAGCTATAATCAACGCCCCATGTATCAATACCAATGCTCCTAATATCTTTATCATTAGATAAAGCACATTTTGAAATGGAAGCCTTTATTTCATGAAATATCCTTAAAATATCCCAAGAAAAATTACCATTTGTCATTACTGGTTCATTAGGAAAGCGATGATTTTCAACAATTTCAAGCTTGCTTCCATCAAATGAACCTACAATTCCTCTGCCACTTGAAGCGCCGAGGTCAATTGCCAACATCTTTAACTTAGCCATATATTCTCCTTCTACTCAAATGAGTTCAAAAAATTACATACCGAGTATATTATAACAAATAAATAATAAAAAAGCAAGATATTATAAAATATTAAGAAAAAAAGAAGGGTAAATCTACCCTTCTATTTTAATTCAAGCACAGTAACGCCAAAATCGCCTTCACCGTATTCGCCATTTCTATGCTTTTTTATACGAGAATCAGTTCTGAAAAATTCCCATAAACCTTTTCTAAGTGCTCCCGTACCCTTACCATGTACAATTGTAACACTTTTAATTCCAACAAGCAACGCCTCGTCAATATACTTATCAATTTCAAGCCATGCATCTTCAATATTTCTACCTCTAACATCATAAGACGGTGAAAACTGTTTGCTTGAAACAGTTTTTTTCTTGGGAACTGCCGATAATTGAGGCTTATTTTTGTCAATTTTTGTCGCTATGTCATCTGTAACCAACATTAAATTATTTACATTAGTTTTAGTTTTTATAATGCCTGATTGTACAGTTACGTTTCCTTGTTTATCCGGATTTTCAAGTAAGACTGCTTCACTTTTTAAATTCTTTAAAAATACACGGTCGCCCTTTACAAGACTACGTGGTAGAACATAATCATCAGTTATTTCATCAATTGGATTATAAATATCATCTGCTTCTGATAGCTTTGCCCTTAAATCCTTTTTTAGAGTTGTATATTTACTCGAAAAGTCCTTGGAATCCTTTTCTTTTTGTATTTTATCAAGCTTATCAAATATAAACTCAGCACTGGCACGTGCACCAGAAATTATCTCTTTCGCTTTTTCAAGCATTTCTTCACTTTCTTTTTCTGCACGACCAAGCTTGTCCTTTAATTCACTTTCTGCTTTTAGTTTAAACTGTTCAAATTCTTCCCTTAAAATCTTTGCTTGTAACTTCTCTTTTTCTAATTTTATTCTTTCGAGCTCTAATTTTTCAATAACGCTCTCAAAATTTCTTGAATCATCAGAGATGAGTTCCTTTGCTCTTACAATTATTGAATAATCGATTCCAAGCTTTTTGGAAATTGAAAAAGCATTAGACTTTCCAGGTGAACCGATAACTAAATTATAAGTTGGCTTTAAGGTATTAATATCGAATTCACAGGCTGCATTTATTACTCCCTCTGTATTAAGGGCAAATGCCTTTAGCTCAGCATAGTGAGTAGTAGCTGCACATAGTACATTTTTTTCCAAAATTCTTTCAAGTATGGATTGTGCAAGTGCAGCACCTTCAATTGGATCAGTACCTGCTCCCAATTCGTCAAACAAAACAAGCGATTCATTTGTTACATCATTTAAAATGTTGACAATAGATACCATATGTGAAGAAAAGGTAGATAAAGACTGCTCAATGCTTTGCTCATCACCAATATCGGGATAAACACCATCAAAAATACACATTGTAGCATCATCACAAGGAAGCTGCATACCAGATTGTGCCATTAAGACAAACAATCCAAGTGTTTTTAATGATACAGTTTTACCGCCAGTATTTGGACCAGTAATTACAAGCATAGAATATTTATCACCAAGCGAGATATTTATTGGTACAACAGTATTTTTATCAAGTAACGGATGACGTGCTCTTTTAATTGACACAATTCTATTATTGTTAAAAACAGGCTCAACAGCATTTAAAGAATATGATAATTCAGCAAGTGCAAAATTAAATGCTATTTCTGTAATATTGTTATAATTACTACGAAGCTGCAATGAAAAATCGGCAATCATTGAAGAAAATTCAGAAAGAATTCTTTCAATTTCTGACTCCTCTTCACTAATTAGAGTTCTTAGCTCGTTATTAGCTTCTACGACCGCCATTGGTTCAATAAACAATGTTGCGCCAGTTCCGGAGGAATCATGAATTAATCCCTTGATTTCGTTTTTATCCTCTGATTTTACAGGAAGAACATATCTTCCATTTCTCATAGTAATAAGATTTTCACGAAGAATCTTAGATTTTTCACCAGTTAGATAGCTCTGCAATACTTCTCTTATACGATTTGTTTGATATCTAATTTTGCGCCTAATATCAGCTAATTTAGGACTTGCATCATCTGCAATTAAGTCTTCACCCAAAATAGCTTTGAAAATTTTCGTCTCGAGAGTTCTATTAGGAACTAATGACTCGAATATTTCTGTCAAAACAGAATGTCGAATAGCATCGGAATGAATATACTCAAGCAGATTTCTTGACGTTTGAAGTGATGATGCAACATCAAGGATTTCCCTTGGTGACAAAATCGAGTTTTTTTCTGCTTTTTCTACGAAATCAAGAATTTCAGGTAAACTATTAAATGATGGTGTTCCCTTAATTCCTATTAATTCCTTTGCAGAAGCAGTTAGGGCTTGTCTTCTTTTGACAGTAATTTCATTTGATGAAGGAGTTAACTGTAATGCTCTTTTTTTGGCACCTTGAGTCAATGCAAATTTTGCAAGCATTAATTTAATTTTTTCATATTCTAATACTCGTGTTGACTTGTCAATATTATGCATTTTTTCCCCTTTCGTCACAAAATACTCTTATAAAAGCTTAGAGAATAAAAACCTCTTTCTAATTGATTAAGTAAAAATTTTTCACAAACATTATAGAACAATGGCGCTTCATCTTGATGCAAGTTGAAGGACAGAAAACGCTCAGGTCGAGCATTAATAACATACTTAACAGCAGCAATTACGCTTTCAGTCAAAATCTCTATTGGTTTTGCTAATCCTCGTTCAAGAAAAGAATTTTCGACATTTGCATAAAATAAATTATTCTTGCATTTTTCACAATAAATTACGCCATCAACTAAGTCAAAATAAGCTGATTTTAAAGAGTCTTCTCCACAATTCATGCACGATTCCAAATTAGGCGTAAATCCAGCAATTACAGCTATTCTCAGCTCAAATGCTGCTCTTATGTGTTCTAAAGGTTTTACATTTTTGGCAATTGCATAAAATGTGTTGAGTGCTAACTTTAATATATCATCCTCACAGTTGCCCTCTTGAACAATATCATTTACTACATCACAAACAAAAGAAGCAAGTGCAAGCTTAGTAATATCAGTTCTAATTTCGTAGTAACTCTCTATTAAATCACTATCTGTGATGTAATAATAGTTTCCTCTTTTTCTGAGTCCAAAGGTTGCATATGAAAATAATTGTGAAGAAGCCATATGTCGATTCCTAACGCTCTTAGCTCCTTTAGCAACGACAAACATTTTACCATATCTTTCAACAAGAATAGTAAGAAGCTTATCGTTTTCACCTAAGTCCTTTTCTTGTATAACCAAACCGTTCTTTTTTACTTCGGTCATGTTATCTCCTTAATGTTATAACCAAGGTTATTAAGATTTAATGTACTATCTCTCCACTTTTCTTTTACTTTAACCCAAAGGTTAATATATACCTTAACACCAAAAAATCTTTCAAGGTCCTCTCTTGCGTATGTTCCAATGCGCTTAAGTGTTTCACCGTTTTTACCAATTATAATTCCTTTATGAGAAGCTTTTTCGCAATAAATGTCCGCCCTTACTCGAATTATAGTCTCTTCGTCCTTAAATTCTTCAATGCTTACAGCAGTACCATGTGGAACCTCGTCACTTAAAACTCTTAAAAGCTTTTCTCTAATAGCTTCTGCAACTATATTTCTCTCTGGTTGGTCTGTAATCATATCGTTAGGGAAAAACCACTCACTTGGTGTTAAATATTTTGAGCATTCGCTTATAACATCATCAACACCATGCCCTTTTGATGCACAAGTGGGAACGACTGCATCAAATTTATAATAATTATCGTACTCTAAAATTGTTTTTGCGACCTTTTCAGGTGTTGACATATCAGTTTTATTCAAAACTAAAATAGATGGCAATTTTGTGCGTTTAATTCGCTCTATAATATCTTTCTCAATATCTCCTAAGCCATAATTAACATCTGCAATTAATATAACAGCATCGGAATTGCCAATAGATGAGTCAGAGGCAGCAAGCATATATTCGCCAAGCTTTGTTCTTGGCTTTTGAAAACCAGGTGTATCAAGAAATACTATCTGGTCTTCGTCCTTAGTGTAAATACCGGTAATTCTGTTTCTTGTAGTTTGTGGCTTAGATGATACAATTGCAACCTTTTCTCCCAATATTGCATTTAATAATGTGCTTTTTCCAACATTTGGTCTGCCAACGATTGCAATAAACGTAGTTTTCTTCATTAAAATCCCATTATCTCCATTATTTCTTTTTGTTTTCTTATCATTTCTTCATCATCTTCCTTTGAAAGCTCGTGATCATAGCCTATTAGATGTAATGTTGAATGCACAGACAAAAATGCTACCTCATGATAAATACTATGATATAAATGATGTCCTTGCACAGACGCACGCTCAAGTGAAATAACTATATCACCAAGTGGAATAGGCTCAATCACACTATCTAAATCTTCATCAGAGTCAAACATTGGAAAAGAAAGAACATCAGTTGCGCAATTCTTATTCCTATATTGATTATTAAGCTCCATAATTTGCTCATTATCAGTAAATGTAACTGATACTTCAATATCTTTATCTATGCCTTCATAAACAAGTGTGTTAAAAATCGCTTTTCTAACAATTGCATACATCGCAACTCTTACATCTATTATTTCTTGTTCATTCTTAAAATCAACAGTTAGTGTCATTTATTTTGTCCTTCTTTCCTTGTTTGTTCTTTGGCTTTTCTCATAATTATCATAGGCAACTATAATTTTTTGCACCAATTTATGTCGAACAACATCTTTTTCAGTAAAAGAATGAATTGCTATATCATCAATATTTTTTAATATTTTTACAGCTTCTGCAAGACCACTTTTTTTACCATCAGGTAAGTCGGTTTGCGATAAGTCACCTGTAACTACAACTTTAGAATTATAGCCAATACGAGTTAAAAACATTTTCATTTGCTCAGGAGTAGTATTTTGTGCTTCATCTAAAATTATAAAAGAATCATCAAGAGTTCTTCCTCTCATATAAGCAAGAGGAGCAATCTCAATAACCAACTTTTCCATTAATCGTGCACAATTTTCTGGTCCTAAAAGCTCGTACAATGCATCATATAATGGTCGTAAATAAGGGTCTATTTTACTTTGTAAATCTCCTGGTAAAAAACCAAGTCGTTCCCCTGCTTCAACAGCTGGTCTTGTTAAAATTATGCGAGAAATTTCTTTATTTCTTAAAGATTTCACCGCCATTGCTACTGCAAGAAACGTTTTTCCTGTACCTGCTGGGCCAATACCTAACGTAACTGTATTATTTTTAATTTGATTAACATATTTTTGTTGACCTAAGGTCTTTGCCTTTATTGGTTTTCCCTTTGCTGTAACACAAAAGCAATTATCATCAAGCTCATTTAATTTTTCAGTTTGATTATCGCTGACAACAGAAATAACATAATCAATGGTTTGCTCAGTAATTGGATTATTCATATCAACCATTTTATTTAAATAAGCAATTACATCATATGCTTTATTTACATTTTCTGTTTGTCCACTAATAAGTATGCAGTCACCAATGCTGTTATCTGAAGGTCTGTTGATTATTTTGACATTGAAAGATTCTTGAATAACGTTGATATTAATATCAAACGGACCAAAAATCGATGATGTAGCATCTGGTGAAGATGTTTTTAGAATTCTTTCAGTCATAATTCCTCCAATTTAAACTTCAATTTACAGTAATCTTAACTTCCCTTGCAATATTAGTTATATATAACATTTCACACGTGATTAAAACGCTTTTTGATTTTACATTTGTATTGATAGATTTGCTTAAAATTCGCGAATCTATCGCCTCAGCTTTGATCATTGAATTTAACTCTTTTATCGCTTGCTCGGTTGCTTCTTCAGTACTTCTTTTT
>JAZOCP010000192.1:0-3691 GCA_045596585.1 Eubacteriales bacterium | reverse complement strand
GGTCAAAGACAGCGCTTTACAATAGCTCGTGCTTTGATTGGCAAGCCTGATATTCTTGTTTTAGACGACTCCTCAAGTGCTCTTGACTATTTAACTGACTCTAATTTAAGAAAGGCTATTCATAGCCTTGATTATAATCCTACCGTTTTTATTGTTTCACAAAGAACTGTTTCTGTTAAAAATGCAGACAGAATAATTGTATTAGATGATGGAAAAATAGTTGGAATTGGCACACATAGTGAGCTACTTCAAGACTGTTTAGTATATCAAGAAATATACAACTCTCAATTTAAAAAGGAGGTTGTATGATAAAAAACAAGCTTGAATTTTCAACCATTAAAAATGTGATTAAGCATCTAAAAAAATACTGGTTTTTAACTATTTTGTCTATTACCTTTGCTGGTTTTTCGGTTGTCGGCTCTCTTTCCATTCCAATTATAGTTGGTAAAGCAATTGATTTAATTATTGCTAAGGACAATGTTGACAAAACAGGTGTATTTTATTATCTTTTAGTTGTGCTTGTAATTTGCTTATTAGTTGGTCTTTTACAATGGCTAATGAATAGCATAAACAACAAAATTACCTTTAATATCACTAAAGATATAAGAAATGAGGCGTTTGATAAGATTCAAAAGCTTCCTCTTAGTTATCTTGACTCACACGCAAGTGGCGAAATAGTAAACAAGATTATTTCTGATGTTGACCAATTTGCCGAGGGACTATTAATGGGCTTTACACAGCTATTTAGTGGTGTGTTGACCATTTTGGCAACTCTTGGAATAATGTTTTATCTAAGATGGCAAATTGCTCTTGTAGTAGTTTTATTAACACCACTTTCACTCTTTGTTGCAAGCTTTATCTCAAAAAGAACATATTCTCTATTTAAAACGCAATCAGAGACAAAGGCAGAGCAAACTGCTATTGTAAATGAGGTTATGAGCAATATAAAGGTTGTAAAGGCATTTAGCCGTGAAGACGAGGAGCTTGAACGCTTTGATAAGGTCAACGAGAACCTAAAAAAATGCTCTACTAAGGCTATTTTCTTTTCATCTCTTGTCAATCCTACAACAAGATTTGTTAACTCAATGGTTTATGCAGGTGTTGCCCTTGTGGGTGCTATGCTTGTAATTAAGTCAAATGGTCTTGATAATCTTCTAACTGTTGGTATTTTATCTTGCTTTCTAAGCTACGCGACACAATATGCAAAGCCATTTAATGAAATTTCTGGTGTTGTAACAGAGCTTCAAAATGCATTTGCATGTGCAAAAAGAGTATTTGATTTCACAGAAGAAAGAACAGAATCTGACGATTCTTGCAGCGACACTCTTGAATTTGATAATGGTGATATTGAATTCAAGTCAGTTTCCTTCTCTTACTCCAAAGAAAATGAGCTTATAAAAGACTTAAATTTGAAGGTGGAAAATGGCGCCCATATTGCAATAGTTGGACCAACTGGTTGCGGGAAAACAACGCTTATAAACCTTATAATGCGCTTTTATGACGTAAACTCAGGTGCTATTTTGGTGGATGAAAAAAATATACGCGATGTTACTCGTCATTCTTTACGTTCATCATTTGGTATGGTGCTTCAAGACACTTGGCTACAAAACGCAAGTGTGCGCGACAATATTGCCATTTCAAAGCCAGATGCAACTCTTGAGGAAATTATTGAAGCTGCCAAGGCATCGCACGCACATAGCTTTATAAAGCGCTTACCAAATGGTTATGACACATTAATCTCAGACGAGAATTCTTCTCTTTCACAAGGACAAAGACAGCTTATTTCTATTGCAAGAGTAATGCTGTCGCTTCCACCAATGCTTATTTTGGATGAGGCGACATCATCAATTGATACAAGAACAGAAATAAAAATACAAAAGGCTTTTTCAACTCTTATGCAAGGGCGCACGTCATTTATTGTTGCCCATCGCCTTTCAACTATAATGGATGCCGACCTTATTTTGGTTATGAAGGATGGCAACATTATTGAAATGGGTAACCATAATGAGCTAATAGCTGAAAATGGATTATATTCAAAATTATTTAATAGTCAATTCGACCATAGCGAGGAAAAAACAAATGAGAAAAACTAAAATTGTATGTACAATAGGACCATCATGCTCCACAGAGGAGGTTATGAGTCAGCTTTGCAAAGCTGGTATGAACGTTGCAAGGCTTAATTTCTCTCACGGAACACACAAGGATCATCTTGAAAAAATAAATCTTATAAAATCAGTTCGTGAAAAGCTTGACATGCCAATAGCTATTATGCTTGACACCAAGGGGCCTGAATATAGAATTAGAGCCTTTGAAAACGACAGAATAACATTAAATGATGGTGACACATTTATATTTACTGTTGATGATGTTATCGGTAATAACGAGCGTGTTAGCGTTTCATACAAGGGCTTAATCAACGACCTTGAGGTTGGTGACAGAATTCTTGTAAATAACGGACTTGTTATTTTTGAAGTTAAGGAGCTTACAAAAGCTGATGCAATTTGTAATGTAATTGCAGGTGGTGAGCTTTCTAATTTCAAGAGCATGAGCTTTCCTAACAAGCTTCTTCATCAAGAGTTCCTTTCAGAGCAAGATAAAAGCGATTTACTTTTTGGCATTGAAAATGGAATTGATTTTGTTGCTTGCTCATTTGTATCTACTCGTCAGGATTTAATTGATATAAAAAGGTTTTTGAAGGAAAACGGTGGCGAAAACATTGATATTATCGCCAAAATTGAAAACAGAAGTGGTGTTGAAAATATTGAGGAAATCTGTAAAGAGTGTGATGGTGTTATGGTTGCACGTGGCGACCTCGGTGTTGAAATTCCATTTGAAGAGGTCCCATCTGTTCAAAAGCATTTAATTACCAAGTGCAGAATGCTTGGTAAGCGTGTAATTACTGCAACTGAAATGCTTGAATCAATGATTCACAATCCTCGTCCTACCCGTGCCGAAATATCTGACGTTGCAAATGCAGTTTATGACGGAACAAGTGCTGTTATGCTCTCTGGTGAAACAGCCATGGGCAAATACCCTGTTTTAACTGTTGAAACCATGTCAAAAATTGTTGAAAGGACAGAACGTTCAATTGACTATGATTCTCTTTTCAATAAATCAGGCTTTATTATTCAAAACCCTGTTGACGCAATTTCACACTCAACTGCTTGTATGGCAATTGATATTCACGCAAAGGCTATTGTAGTATGCTCTATTTCGGGTATTACTGCACGTATGGTATCACGTTTCCGCGCACCTGTTGATATTCTTGGTATGACAACAAATGAGGAAACATGGCGTAAGCTTTCCCTTTCTTGGGGCGTAACTCCTGTAATGTGTGAGCTTGTTAACTCAACTGACGTATTATTCTACATGGCTAACAAGGCTGCAAAAAGCACATTCAAGCTAAAGAAGGGTGACAAAATTGTAATTACCGGTGGTATTACAAATGGTGGTAGTGGAAGCACGAACCTAATCAAGCTTGAAACTCTATAACTAATAAATAAAGCGCCCAAGCTGAAAACAGCTTGGGTGCTTTTTAAAGGAGATTTGCCAATTTTCTTTGGCAGGATTAAATCTTATGTTTATTTTTCTGCTCTATTCTTTCCTAAGAAAAATAGTGCAACAGTACCAGGACCCGTGTGTGAGCCAATGGTTGTACCAATAGTGTTAATAATAATTTTGCCCTTAAGAT
>JAZOCP010000191.1:0-11200 GCA_045596585.1 Eubacteriales bacterium | reverse complement strand
ATTATTCCTAATTTTTTTGCAAGAGCCTTAGCAACTGTGCTTTTTCCTGCTCCGCTTGGTCCGTCAAGTGCTATTTTCATTTTTTATCTCCTTAAAGGTTTTTATTCGCCCCATGCACTATGTGTGCCTGCGAGCGCGCCTGTTGAAAATGCAATTTGCAAATTGTAGCCACCTGTATAGGCATCTACATCTATAACCTCACCCGCAAAATAAAGTCCTTTTACAATTTTTGACTCCATTGTTGAGGGGTTGATTTCTGTTGTTTTTACTCCACCCTGAGTAACAATTGCCTCGTTTAATGACCTAAAGCCCTTAATTTCAAGTGTTAAAGCCTTTAAGCATTCTATGAATTTTTGCCTTTGCTCCTTGGTAATCATATTTACCTTGGTTGTAGGTGGAATTTGACTCCTTTTAACCATATATGGAACTATCTTTGATGGTAAAAGTGCGCCAAGAGAATTTATAAAGTCCTTGTTTAGATTTTTTGAAAAATCACTAAGGACACGACCATCAAGTGTTTGGTGGTCAAGCGCTGGCTTAAAATCAATAATTGCGGTATATTTGCCACGCACCATATTTTTCATATGGCAAGAGGCAGAAAGAGTAAGCGGTCCACTTATACCAAAGTGGGTAAAGAGCATTTCACCAAGCTCCTCAAATACTATTTTTCCGTTTTCGTTATTTTTTATTTTCAAGACAACATTTTTAAGGGAAAGACCCATAATTTCGGACACGTCCTCGATAGTTTCCAAGGGAACGAGCGATGGAACAAGTGGGGTAATTTCGTGACCGAGCATTTTTGCAAAGCGATAGCCATCACCATCTGAGCCTGTGCCTGTATATGAAGCGCCACCTGTTGCAACTATAACCGCATCAAAGGAATATTCTCCACGCGAGGTTTTTAAGCCTACTATTTTTTGTCCTTTAGAAATTATTTCTGTTACCTTTTCATTTTTTATGGTTACACTATAATCATTTAACGTCTTTTTTAGTGCATTTACAATATCCAATGCCTTATCGGACACGGGAAATACGCGCCTGCCCCTCTCCGTTTTAAGCGGCACTCCCGCGCTTTCAAAAAATGATTTTGTGTCCTCGGTGTTAAATGCATTTATTGATGCGTATAAAAATTTAGGGTTGGAAATTACATTCTTTAAAAGCTCACTATTCTCGCAGTCGTTTGTTACGTTACATCTGCCCTTGCCTGTTATAGCAAGCTTTTTGCCTAAGCGGTCATTTTTTTCAAAAAGAGTCACCGATGCACCATTTATAGATGCATAAATCGCACTCATCATACCAGCTGGTCCACCGCCGATTATTGCAACCGTTCTTTGCTCGTACATCGTTTCTCCTTTCAATTATAAAATCCCTCTGTCTCGCAAAGCGAGCCATCTCAGCACAAGGCATACCCACAAGGGGCACCTTTACAAAGGAGGCTTGCTAATGTGTTTTCTTATACTCTAAGAATTCCTCATATGTGCCACTGAAATCATAAATTCCGTCTTCTCTAATTTCAATAATACGATTAGCAACGGTGTTTATAGTTTCGTAGTCGTGTGAGTAGAATAGAATATTGCCCTTGAAGTCGGCAAGTCCGTTATTTACTGCTGTAATTGACTCAAGGTCTAAGTGGTTTGTTGGTTGGTCAAGAAGTAGGAAGTTTGAGCCAAAGAGCATCATACGAGAAAACATACATCTTGCCTTTTCTCCACCTGAAAGAACATTTACAGGCTTGAAAATTGAGTCACCAGAAAACAACATTCTACCAAGGAAGCCACGAAGGTAGCTTTCTGTTTGGTCCTTTGAATATCTTCTCATCCAGTCAAGAATTGACTCGGAGCAACCATCAAAATAGTCTATATTGTCCTTAGGGAAATATGATTTTGAGATGCTAACGCCCCATTTAAATGAGCCAGCATCTGCCTCGCTTTCCTCCATTAAAACCTTGAAAAGGGCTGTAATTGACATTTCATTTCCAAGAAGTGCGATTTTTTCGCCCTTTCTTGCAGTAAAGGTAACATTTTTAAAGAGGGACACGCCGTTTTCACTTTTACAAAGTCCATCAACTGTTAAAATGTCCTTGCCCGCCTCTCTATCCATATCAAAGCCGATAAATGGGTAGCGACGGCTTGAGGCAGGAAGCTCCTCAACTGTTAATTTGTCAAGCAATTTTCTACGCGAGGTAGCTTGTCTTGACTTTGATTTATTTGCAGAGAAACGAGAAATGAAGTTTTGAAGCTCCTTAATTTTCTCCTCGTTTTTCTTGTTTTGTTGCTTTATCATACGTTGAATTAACTGGCTGGACTCATACCAAAACTCATAGTTACCAACGTACATTTTAATGCCTGTATAGTCTATATCAACTATGTTTGTGCAAACGTCATTTAAGAAGTGACGGTCGTGCGATACAACTAAAACTGTGCCGAAATAGTCGGACAAAAAGTCCTCAAGCCATGTAATTGCATCTATATCAAGACCGTTTGTAGGCTCGTCCAAAAGAATAATATCTGGGTTGCCAAAAAGCGCTTGAGCAAGGAGCACCTTAACCTTTTCGCTTTCCTTTAAATTAGCCATTTGCTCGTAAAGCACACCCTCGTCAAGACCGAGGCCTTGGATTAGCTTTGAGGCATCACTCTCTGCCTCCCAACCGTTTAATTCGGCAAACTCACCCTCAAGCTCACTTGCCCTTATTCCGTCCTCTTCAGAAAAGTCCTCCTTCATATAAAGAGCATCCTTCTCCTTCATAATCTCGTAAAGACGGGAGTTACCCATAATTACAGTATCAAGGGCAGTATATTCATCAAACTCGAAGTGGTTTTGCTTAAGCACACTCATTCTAACTGTATCAGGGATTATAACCTCACCCTTTGTAGGGTCAAGCTCACGACAAAGGATGCGCAAAAATGTACTTTTTCCCGCACCATTTGCACCAATAACGCCATAGCAGTTGCCTGGTGTGAATTTTAAATTTACGTCTTTAAAAAGTAGTTGTCCTCCAAAATTGAAGGATAAGTTGTTTACTGTTATCATTTTTTACCTCATACAAACTATATCCTTAATATTATAACACAAAATATTATATATTTCAAGGTAATTATAATATAAAAGAAGGACCAGTTATAGTCCTTCTTAAATATGCTTTTTTAATTTTCCTCTTATTTTTGAGTTTTTTCTGAAAACCAAGAGTCCGATTCTGTATAAAAACGGGTTATATATGAGCTTGTGCTTAAGGCTTGATTTGAGCTTTGGAATTTTGATATCATACGGGTGGGTTGAGTCAGCTGTTATTTTGCCCTCGCTTAAAAGAAACTTGATAGATGCTTTCGTGTATGCATCATTTTTATATTCTACGTTTTTTGCCGAGCTTGATTGCCAAAGCGATTTTAGGCTTTTTTCAACCTCTTCAAAGTTATCGCCAAGGAGTTTTTTTGAAAAATAAGCTCTTGAGTCCTTTCCTTTAGCCTTTTGGTTTTTAAAAACGCCATACTGTTCCTTTATGTAGTCATAAAGGTCGCTATATTTTTCTGCCCTCGCCCTTGAATAATGGAAACGGGCACATAGGGCGCGCCACTCTTTTATATGGGCAGAAAGCATTTTTTCCTCAGCTTCATTTTTTATGTTTTCTTCCATTATATCAAGCACTTTTGACATCTCGAGGACTTGTTTTTTTAGCCCCTCATAGCTTGATGTATTTACTACTTGATTTTCGTGAGTTCTGTAAAAATAGTAGCCCACGTGTACGTTTTTCACATATTTTGCCTCTTTAAAAGCAAAGAAATTTATCAAAGCATCCTCGCCATAGGACAACATATTTAAGCTGTCTATTTCTTTGATTTTTTCAACTGCATTTTTTAGTATTGATGCTTTAAAAAGCTTGTTCCAAAGGACAAAAAAGGAATGGCTTTTCCCTTTATTTGAAAGAAATGCGCCCAAAGCGTCTATTCCCTTTAGGTCAAGGTTATTTTTTATTGTAGGGTCGTTTTTAGGATAGTATCTTAAGCTCCCGTTATAAAAAGCCCAGTCATTTATCACAATATCTGCACCACTTTTAATTGCCTCGTTTAGCATAGGAAGGTGGTAATTAAAGCTAACACAGTCATCGGAGTCAACAAAGATAGCGTACTCGCCACTTGAAAGCTCAATTCCGGTTTTTCTTGCAGAAAAAATGCCCTTGTTTTCTGTCTTTTTATATTTCACGCCAAAATCACATACAAGGTCGGAATAATCAAGCGTTGAGCCATCATCGACTAAGCAAATTTCATATTCATTTTCATATTTTGAAAGGGTAGAGCCTTTTATGCTTTCAAGGCACTTACACAAATATTCTTTTTTTGTGTTGTAGGCACAAATAATAATTGACAGCTTCATTTTCTTTCCCCCTTCCTTTTTTGTATTATACATCTACTAAAAAAAATTGTCAATATGCTCGGCAACCGAAATAGGTGCTGAATTATTGACACAAAAGGGGTCTATATGATATAATTTTTATATCATTATTTTAGTTAGGAGGTAATTTAATATGCAAATAATTCCCGTTGTCTTTGCGACTAACGAAAGCTATGCGCCATATGTTGCCTCCTGTCTTGAGTCTATAAAGAAAAATTCAAGCAAGGACTGCTTTTATAAGGTATATGTCCTTCACACATGCCTTTTAGAGGACACAAAAAATAGGCTATCTCTATCAGCCAATAGCAATTTAAAAATTGAATGTATTGATGTTTCAAGTCATATTGAAGATATAAGAGGCTTGCTTTATTCTCACTCGTATTTTAGTGAGGAAATGTATTTTAGGATTTTAATCCCAGAGCTTTTTCCAAACGAAAAAAAGGTTATTTATTTAGACTGTGATACAGTTGTGCTTGGAGATTTAGCGGAGCTTTATAATTTTGATATTAGTGAATATTGTATTGGTGCTATTAAAAATCCTATGCACCAAAAAATGTATAGCTACGTAAAAAATACGCTAAGCTTAGACCCACGGTTATATGTAAACTCTGGTGTGCTTTTAATAAACTGCCAAAAATTTATTGAAATGGATATAAAAAATAAGATTTTTGCAGAAATTAAGCGCCACAATACTCTTAATTACCCCGACCAAGATTTAATAAATTTAGTTTGCAAGGACAGTATTTATTATTTACCGCTTAATTTTAACTATCTATATCACCTAAAAAGGCTGAATAATTCCGAAAATGAGGAATTAAGGCTTTTTGAAGAGGACCTTTTGGAGTTTAATTTAGCGAGTCAAGATATAAGGATTTTGCACTATACTGGTGACAAAAAGCCTTGGCAGTATAATGATATCGAAAAGGCTGATGTTTTTTGGAAATATGCAGGCACCTGTACCTTTAGTGATATAATCAAAGAGCGCTTTTGTTCCCTACACCCTGAGCTTTTAGGAATTAAGCTATTGTTTGCTGATTTTAAGGGAGATGACCTTGTATTTACCTGTGCGCATTGTGTTTTAGATGGCGATAATGATAGCTCCGTTATTGTTTCAATAAACAAGGAAGAAAAATCCCCCCTCTTTTTCTTTGAGAAAAAAGCTAAGGAAAATGAGCAAAGGGTTATTTGGCGCTTGTTTAGTTTTAATATTCCTATCGCGAAAATTCTAAGCGAAGATGTTTCTGTTTCCTTTAGTATAGATGACAAAGTAGTAATGCCTAATTTTGGCACATTTTTCCCACTAAATGACTGCTATTCATCTTATTTTTCATACAATGGGATTTTAATGCACCAAAAAAATATCTCTATTATTTTGGAGGCTGACTCAAGGAAAAAGAAAAAAGCACACGAGCGCGCTTACCTCAGGGCCCTTAGAAAATCAAAGAACCCGTATCAAAAAAGTGCCTTTTTTAAAAGGCTTGCCTACCACTTAACTAAAAACCTTGTCCCCTCAAATATTTGGCTAATTTCAGACAGACCCGAGGTTGGTGGTGATAATGGTGAGGCGCTATTTTCTTACCTTTCCAGCTCGCGTGAATATAAAAATAAAATTCGCCCTTATTTTGTAATTGACAAAAAAAGCCCAGACTATAAAAGGCTAAAGGGGGTTGGGCGCGTTTTAAGGCTGTCCTCATTAAAGCATAAAATTTACGCGTTACATTGTGACACAAAGGCTGTTTCTCAAACCGACCACGAGCTTTATAATGTTATAAACAGAACCTATATAAAGGACCTTTTATATAAGGAAAAGCGTGTGTTTTTACAGCACGGAATTACAAAGGACGATATTTCAGAATCTTATTCAAAATATTACCATAATTTTGATTTGTTTATTACCGCTGCATACAAAGAATATGAAAGCATAATTAATAATAAAAACTATGGACTTGATAGCTCCACAACTAAGCTAACTGGCTTTCCTCGTCATGATTTATTAAAGAATGAAGCCAAAAAAGCAATAATAATATCTCCAACCTGGCGAAGGTATCTATTGAAAAACGACCAAAAAAATGAGTATGCGTTTAAAAATTCAACATATTTTAAGGCATGGCATAGCATTCTTTCAAATGAGGAATTAAGTAGCTATTTAAATAAAAAGGGCTACGAAATTTATTTTGTACCTCATAATAAAATTGAGCCTTATCTTGATTTATTCAAGGACTGCAAGAATGTAAAAATATTAAGTGGCGCAAAATGCTACTCCGAGATTTTTTCAAGTGGTGCGCTTTTAATCTCTGATTATTCCTCAAACACCTTTGAATTTTCCTACCTTAGAAAGGGCGTTATCTACTATCAGTTTGACAGAGATGAATTTTTCAGTAGCCACACCTACAAAAAGGGATATTTTGATTACTTAGAAAATGGCTTTGGTCCAGTTGCCTTTTCTGAGGGCGAGCTAATTGATTTAATTAAATCAGCAGTTGATAATAACTGCGCACTTGAGCCTCTTTACAGGGAAAGAATTGACAAATTCTTTATGTACTCCGATAGGGAAAGCTCAAAAAGAGTAACAGAAGAGATTTTAAAGATAAAAAAATAACAAAAAAGCGCTACCTCGGTGGCGCTTTTCTGCAAGAAAATAATTGACAAGATATTTAAAATATGATATAATGATTATGCCGAAGTAGCTCGGCATAAATAAATATTCGAGTTATTTTGCGCTAATAATTTGCTTAAATAGCATATTATTGCGCTTTTTTAATATAATTAACAGGTATCATTTACTTGGGAAAGGACTTTTATGGCAAACAAGGTTATTACTATTAGCCGTGAATTTGGAAGCGGAGGAAAATACATAGGTATTTTAGTCGCTAAAAAGTTAGGAATTCCTTGCTATGACAGGGATATTATTGAAAAAATCGCAGAGGAATCAGGCTTTGTTGACGAATTTATCAAGCGCGTTACTGAATATGCACCATCAAAGAGTATTTTTGCATACTCATTTGTTGGCAGAAGTGCCTCGGGCGAATCTATTGAGGACAAAATCTTTGCAATTCAAGAAAAGGTAATTCGTGAGCTTGCAGATAAGGGTCCTTGTGTTATAGTTGGTAGAAGTGCTGACTATATTTTAAGAGATTATGACACCCTTGATGTATTTATTTATGCGCCAGTTACCGACAAGGTAAGACGTACAATGCGCTTTAAAAACGTTAGCGAAAAGGAAGCAAAGAAGCTTGTTAAGGAAACTGACAAAAAGCGTAGCATAAACTACAAATACTACACAGGTAAAAACTGGGGCGAGCGCGAAAACTATACAGTTATGCTCAACTCTACTGATTTAGGTGTTGAAAAAACAGCTGAATTTATTGCAGAGATTTACCGTCGTGAAACGGAAAAATAATCAAGCAGGATTTGGGCAGACCCTTTTGGTCTGCCCTTTTTAGCTATTTGTAAATTAATTTTGTACTCTGTTGCAAGGTGTCTAATTTTATGATAAAATTAAGATAGGAAAGCACCAAGGAAGGAGATGGCTTTATGCGTATTACTAATAAAATGAGAAAGAGGGCGCTAAATTCTATTGTTCGTTACCTATCTATGCAGGGTGGCGCTACAAGAAACGAGGTAATTGAGGGCGCACTTAGTAGCTATGGCCTTTCTAAAACCGAGCTTGAGGACTTTTCTCCAAAAAGTAAAAATAGTGTAATAAGAAGCTATCTTGGCACAGCTCTAAACGACCTTTTAAATAAAAAGGACATTAGGCGCGTAGGGGAGATTTATTCCCTTGCTAAGGAGGACTTAGTAATTATTAGCGAGAATGAATGTCAAAACGAAATAATGGCTATGCTTGAAAATGGTGCTTACACTAAAGAGGAGATTTTTGCAAGGCTTGAGGAAATTTTTGGGACTAAAAAGACAATTTCCTTCAAGGACGACTACTCTCTTCGTACAATTGCAGGCTCAGTTCTTAGTGAGCTTGTTATACGCGAGGAGCTTGAGCTGGTTAACTCAAAATACTCAATAAAAACAGAGCCAGATAGCTCAATTTTCGACACTCCCCTGCCTGAAAATGAATTTAAGCCAAGATTTTTCAAGCATCTTTGGCTAATGGGTGGCAAGTTCTTTGAGAGCTTTGTTGGTAACCTACTTGAAAAATACTACACCCTTTCTGGGCAAATGGTTGTTTACTGCGATATAACTGGTGGCAGTGATGATGGTGGCATTGATATAGTGCTTGAAACAGTTGACTACCTTGGCTTTAGCGAGAAAATCGTTGCACAAACAAAATGTCGTGACCGTGCGCACGTTACTGAAAAAGAGGTAAGGGAGTTTTATGGCGCTATGAACGCGATAAATGCAACACGTGGTATTTATGTTACCACTACTCATTTCCACGAGAGTGCCGAGGACTTTATCGACTCAATTCACGACCTTGTCGGAATTGATGGTGAAAAGCTATTTGAATTAATAAAGAAAACAAGATATGGTATAAAGCTATGCGATGGTGGTTATACCTTTGATACAGCTATTTTTACAAGGTGATATATGTTATTTAATAAGGTACAAGAAATTTTCAATAAAACTGTATATACGCGTGCAGAGGAGCTACCACAAATACATTTGTTCTCCGACAAGGACTTTAAAGGCATTAACAAGGTGCCATATACAGTTAAGTCCTCACTTGGGCACGATTTAAAGGGCTATTTTTACTACTATGACAACCCTAAAAATATGCGCTTGGTTGTTTTTGACCATGGTATGTTTTGTGGACACTTAAATTACTTCAGAGAAATAGAAACGATACTTTCTCACGGGTATTTAGTCTTTGCCTATGACCACACAGGCTGTATGGAATCAGGCGGTGAAGGTACTGGCGGCTTTGCCCAGTCACTACGTGATTTGAACGAGGTAATTACCTCGCTTAAGACAATTGAGGCGCTAAATGGATATGATATTTATGTTGTAGGACACAGCTGGGGTGGCTATGCTACCTTAAACATTCCTAAATTTCACCCAGATATAAAGAAAATTGTGCCTATCTCTGGCTTTATCTCTCCCCGTGAGATTATATATCAGCACCTAAGCGGTATAGCGCGTATTTTTGCTAAGAGAATTTATAATATTGAGCGCGAAAAAAATCCCGACTATATGGAGATATCTGCCCTTGATACACTTGCAAAATGCGACACGTGTGCGCTTATTATTCATTCTCCTAATGACCATATGGTAAAATTCAAGCGCCATTTTTTAAAGCTAAAGAAGGAGCTTAAGGATAAGAAAAATATTGAGTTTTTAGTGGTTGAGGGGGCAGACCATAACCCAACATACACACTCGAGGCAATATGCGAAAAGAATATTTTTCACAAAAAATTAAAGAGGGCCTCAAGGTCAGGTCAGTTTAACACAGAAAAGGGCTGTCTTGAATTTAAAAACAGCCTTGACTGGTGGAAGATAACCGAACAAAATCAAGAAGTTTGGGGTAAGATTTTTGAATTTTTAGATAAATAAATAAAAGGGGCTTTGCGTTTATGCAAAGCCCTTTTTTATGGGATGTTGAAATTATTTATTCTCTTCCTTTGAAATTTCCTTTATTGCTTTTACAATAGCGTGCGCTGTGTCACTTGCTACCATTGAAATTTCGCCATATTCCTTTTGTGCTATTTCCCCAGCTAAGCCATTTATGTATGCGCCAAGGCATACCATTTCAAATGGGGTATTTGGGCTTTGGGCAAGAAGTGCGGTGATTATGCCTGATAAAACATCACCTGAGCCAGCAGTTGCCATACCACAACAGCCTCTATTTATAAATGATACATTGTCGCCATCTGTTACTATGGTTGTTGTGCCCTTTAGTAAAAGAATTATGCCATTTTTACTTGCATATTCCTTTGCGTAAAAAACGGGGTTTTCTTGTATTTTTTCAAGAGGAATTTTTATAAGGCGCTCAAACTCCTTTAGGTGTGGTGTTAAAACAAGAGTGCCATTTCCTTTGATTTTTGAAATATCAAGCTTTGATATTGTATTTAATGCATCGGCATCGAGCAAAACTGGTACGTTAGCATTTTTAAGCACGTAGGAAATTACCTCTTGGTTGTCCCCACGCATACCAAGACCCATACCAATTCCTATCGCACGCACGCCCTTTATTGCGCCATCTATTTCGTCCTTATTTAGCTTAATTGCGCCATTTTCCTCACTAAGTGGGTAAAGGGTGCTTTCAAGTAGGTGTGGACCAACAAAATTAGCAATAGATTTTGGGGTGGCAACCCTTACTACCCCTGCCCCTGTACGCATAGCTGAGGCGGAGATATTTGCAAGCTTAATTGCGCCCGAATATTCATAGCTACCACCGATAAGAGTAATATAGCCATACGTTCCCTTATGAGAAAACTCTGCTCTTTTAGGTAGCGCTTTTTTTGCATCCTCAAGCTCAAAAAGATAGTATGGCTTATCAAGTGGCAAAATGCCAATGTCCTCGTTTACAAGTGAGGAAATTTTGTCCTTAGCCATATTTAAAAAGTGACCACTTTTATATGAGCCAATTGATACAGTTAAATCACTTTTTATAACACACGAGCCAAGTCCACTATCGCCATTTAAGCCACTGTTTATGTCGGCTGAAACAACGTAAGCGCTCGAAACGTTTATTTTTTCTATTATCTCTTTGTAAGCCTCGGTTGGCTCACCACGAAAGCCTGTGCCAAAAATACAGTCAACTATTATATCTGAGGTGGGCAAGGAGCCACTGTAAATGCTACATTCAACCCCAAGCTCAACGCACCTGTCAAAATAGTATTTTCCGTCAGGTGAAAACCTC
>JAZOCP010000190.1:0-9025 GCA_045596585.1 Eubacteriales bacterium | reverse complement strand
TAATTTCACAAGTCATTCTGGAGCGTAGCGATAGAATCTCGCTGTACACCCCAAATTATTTCAGCCTATATTATAGCACACAATATTTTATATTACAATAATAAAAATAAAAAAGAGTGCCGAAGCACTCTTTTTAAGCTTGGTTTATGTAGGGGCGACTATTGGTCGTCCATTTGTAGGGGAGGGGCTTGCTCCTCCAGTCATTCCTGTCATTCTGGAACGTAGTGATAGAATCCCTCAGCATTCTCAGTCATTCAGCCTTTCCCAACAGGGAAGAGGGACCACTTGTGGTGAATGAGTAGAGCAATATATTCCCAAATCGTAATTACTCCATCAACATAATGCCAACTTAGCCTCCTTTGTAAAGGGAGGTGGGTTGTGCAAGCAACTCGGAGGGATTGATTACTCCCAAATAACTATTTCTCCATTGTCACCATAGTGCCAATAATTGCCCTCGGTAGTTGGCTCATTCTCACTGTACCAATATACAGGACAGTTTGAATTGTTCCACTTTGAACCCCAACCACTTGGTTGACTTGTTTCTTCGCAATATATTGTAAGTGAGTCACAATATTCAAATGCAAAGTTTTGTATTGATGATACGCTATTTGGGATTATTATATTCGTGAGAGCGATACAATTTTGGAACGCACAGAATCCTATTGATTCTATACCATTGGGAATTGTTACGCGTGTAAGATTTGTGCAACCATCAAACGCATGGCTTCCTATAGAAGGAACACTATTAGGTATGGTTACGCTTGTAAGGTTTATGCAACCATAGAACGCACTTGCTCCTATTGATTCTATACTATCATGAAATGTTACGTCGGTCATTGAAGTGCAACCATAGAAAGCATTATTAGGTATTTCTGTTACTGTAGTAGGAATTATCAAGTTTGTTATAAGTTTTTTATTTATGTATAGATTTGCTCCATTATGTAAAGGATTTGAACGCTCGCTATGTAATGAAATATTACACCATAATTCTATTGTACCAAGATAATTTACGTTTGTTAGCGAGGTACAATTTTGGAATGCACTATCTTCTATTGATGTTATGCTATCAGGAATTGTTATATTTGTAAGCGATGTACAACCATCAAATATGTACGCTTCTATCGATGTTATGTTATCAGGAATTGTTATACTCGTAAGAGCGGTGCAATTTCGGAATGCATAACTTTCTATTGACATTACGCTATCTAGAAATGTTACGCTTGTAAGCGTGGTGCACCCCTCGAACGCACCTGTTCCTATTAATTTTACACTATTGGGAAATTTTACATCAGTCAGTGAAGTGCAGTGGTAAAACGCATAGTCTTCTATTGATGCTACGCCATCTGGGATTGTCACATCTGCAAGGCTAAAGCATCTAGCAAACGCATAGGTGCCTATTGTTGTTATGCTATCAGAAATTGTTACACTTGCAAGTGTGGTGCAACCATCAAATGTGCATGCTTTTATTGATGTTACACTATCAGGGATTGTTACATTTGTAAGAGATGTGCAATTTCGGAACGCGTCACCCCCAATTGATGTTATTTTATTGTGAATTGTTATATCAGTCAGTAAAGAGCAACCATAGAACGCTTGATAATAAATAAATTTTGCATTTTCATTTATAATACAAGAAGTAATAGAAGTATTCTTTGCTTTTGTAAGTACAAGATATGGATTTGCTTCGTTTCCGAGATAATATGCATTATCATATTCGTTATATTTAAGTGAGTTGCAACCAATGAACGCACCATCATCTATAGAAGTAACACTATTAGGTATAGTTACACTTGTAAGCGAAGAGCAGCCACGGAATGCATCGCTACCTATCTCGGTTACGCCATTTCCAATTGTTACACTTGTAAGCATAGTGCACCCTACGAATGCTTGCTCATAAATAAATTTTGTGTTTTCATTTATAACACAAGAAGTAATAGAAGAATTCTTTGCTTTTATAAGTACAAAATATGGATTTGCTTCGTTTCCGAGATAATATGCATTATCATATTCGTTATATCTAAACGAGTCGCAACCAAGGAACGCATAATTTTCTATTGACATTATGCTATCTGGTATTGTTATGCTTGTAAGAGAAGTGCAATATTGGAACGCACCTGATCCTATTAATTCTACACTATTAGGAATTATTACACTTGTAAGTGATGTGCAAAAACTGAACGCGTTTTCCCCAATGCTTTCACAAATGCCGTCTTGCTCAAATACTACGCTTGTTATTTTAGGTGGAAGAATAGAATATGAATTATCATATACAAAGAACAGATAAGCAGGAATTCTAGTTACATTTTTGCCTATTGTTACATTTATATCAGCAGTATTTATTCCTGCTTCATAGAAAAAAACATGGCTATCAGTTTCTAAGTTATTTGCGGCAACTGCATTGAAGTAAATTTCGGCAAGAGACGAACAATTAGAGAACGCACCTTCTCCTATTGATGTTACATTGTTGCCAATTGTTATGCTAACAATGTGGTAGCATCCATGGAACGCATAGTCTCCTATAGAAGTAACACTATCGGGTATTGTTATACTTGTAAGCGATATGCAACAATAGAACGCGAAGTCTCCTATAGAAGTAACACTATTAGGTATTGTTACGTTTGTAAGGCTTCTGCAACCATAGAACGCTTCTGCTCCTATTGTTTCTACACTATCAGGAATTGTTATGCTTTCAAGTAAGGTGCAACCATAGAACGCATAGTTTCCTATTGATGTTACGCTATTTGGTATAGTTATGCATTTAAACGAGTAGCGTTCAGAGAATGCGCTGTCTTCTATTGATGTCACAGGCAAACAATTGTATGTATTTGGAATGACAATATCTGTATCTGTGCAAGTGCCTATGTCTGTTACAGCATAACAAGTGCCGTCTTCACTTAATGAATATCTAAGACCTAAACTTGGTGCTTTTTGATTACAAATAGTGCAATAACTGTTTTCAAAATCGTGTTCAAGAATATTAAGTATCGTTTGCTCAACTAAAACCTCGCCACACTCTGAGCATTTTTTACCCTCAGTAAGACCTGTTTCCGTGCATGTTGGCTCAACAGCAGGAATAGTTTCTTCAGTATGACCTAAAGCATCAACAATTTCTTGTTCAACTAAAACCTCACCACAAGTAGAGCATTTTTTACCCTCGGTAAGTCCTGTTTCGGTGCAAGTAGGCTCAACTGCTGGTAATATCTCCTCGGCGTGCTTGTGGGAGGTATCTCCGGAATCAGGATTTGCACCATTATTAGTTCCTGTACCGTTGTTCGTATTTGAGTTACTGCTTGAATCAGTACTGTCGCCAGTGCTTGATTCAGTACTTGTGTTAGTGTTGATTTCGCCTGTATCCGTGCTTGTATCCGTGTCAGTGCTTTCATTACACGAAGCAAAAGCAAACACAAGCAATAAAACCATTACCAAAATGATTAGGTGTGTTAGTTTTCTTTTCATTTCTCTCCTCCAAATAAAAAAAGTGTCGCCCCAAAGAGGCGACACCTATAAAATGCGCCATTTTGCATATTGCGACACAATTAATACCATTTCACGCAAAAAGGAAACACTTCTACCAATGGAGTGCTTTTTTGGGAACTATTAAATTGTGTGGCACCCTTATTTTAACAGATATTTATTTTAAAGTCAATATTAACCTAAAAAAGGAGCAGACACCAAATGGCATCTGCTCAATTTATTATAAATCCATAAGAATAGGCAAGATAACAGGCTTTCTCTTGGTCTTGTTGAAAATAAACTTGGAAATTGCATTTTTCATAATTGTTTTAAGCTCTCCCCAATCATCAACGCCACCCTCAAGTGCATGTATAATAGCTTTTGTTGTTACATCCTTTGTTTCATTCATTAATTCTTCGTTTTCTCTTACATAAACAAAGCCACGAGAAATTATTTCAGGACCAGACATTAAAATGCCTTCCTTTATGCTAACGGTTGCAACAGCAATAATAAGACCACTTTCAGAAAGGTTTTTTCTGTCGCGAAGAACAATGTTTCCAACGTCACCAATGCCACTTCCATCAATTAAAATCTTTCCAGCAGGAACTGTGCCATTAAATCTTGCACCATCCTCGTCAATTTCAATAACCTTACCAATATCGGAAACAAATATGTTTTGAGGGTTCATGCCCATAGCCTCAGCAAGCTCTTTATGTTGAATTAAATGCCTAAATTCACCATGAACAGGCATAAAATACTTAGGCTTGGTAAGAGCGTGCATAAATTTAAGCTCCTCACGACATGCGTGTCCAGATACGTGTACCTCTACACTGGAATCGTGATAAACATTTACACCACGACGATACATTTCATTGACAATTTTTCCAACAAGTGGCTCATTGCCAGGAATAGCACTTGAAGAAAGCACTACAAGGTCCTTATCAGATAGGGAAACCTTGTCATGGTCAGAAAATGCCATACGATAGAGTGCTGACATAGGCTCTCCTTGGCTACCAGTTGTGATAATGGTAATCTTTTCTGGTGGATATTTTTTAATATCGTCAATATCGATTAAAGCACCATCTGGTACACTCATATACCCAAGTCTAACTGCGGCATTTACAACGTTGACCATACTACGTCCAGTAACAGCTACACGTCTTCCATTATGAACACTTGCATCTATAATTTGTTGGACCCTGTGTACGTTTGAGGCAAATGTTGCAATAATAATTCGCTTGTCCTGTGCACCTAAAAATATTCTTTCAAGGGAAACACCAACATTTTTTTCAGATGGTGTATGACCAGATCTTTCAACGTTGGTTGATTCGCAAAGGAGCATCAAAACTCCCTCGTTTCCAAGCTGGCCAAGACGAACAACATCCATCATTTCTCCATCAATAGGAGTTGTGTCAAGCTTGAAGTCTCCTGTATGAATAACTGTACCTTGTGGGGTGAAAATAGCAAGGGCACAAGCATCAGCGATAGAGTGGTTAACTCTGATAAATTCAATCTTAAAGCAACCTGAATTTATAGTGTCGCCAGCTTTAACGTTGTTTAATTTAGCATTTTGAAGAAGCTTATGCTCTGCTAACTTGTTTTCCAAAATACCAATTGTTAGCTTAGTACCATAAACAGGTACATTCATGCTTTTTAAAAAATATGGAAGAGAGCCAATGTGGTCCTCGTGTCCGTGTGTGATAAATACCCCACGCACCTTGTCAATGTTGTTTTGAATATGAGTAAAATCAGGAATTACAAGGTCAACACCCAACATATCATCATTAGGAAAGCCAATTCCACAGTCAACTATAATAATATCTTCACCACACTCAAGGGCGGTCATATTTTTTCCTATCTCATTAAGACCACCGAGTGAGTATATTTTTAGCTTTGGAAGTGGAGCGTGTTTGATAGGTTTTTTCGCTTTGCCTGTTATTTTTTTTAGTGAGCTCTTTTTCGAAAGCTTTTGAGAATCCTTTTTTAGAGTAGGCTTTGAGGTGTGTCTTTTAGCATTTTTTACTTGCGGTTTTTTAGAAGCATCTGCAATAGTGCCTTTTTGCTTTTTCTGCTTTTTTTCTGTTGTTTTTTCTTTCATATAGTCTCCCAAACATAAGAAATTGACGTCAAAAAATTGACGCTTTGGATATTAGATACGTATTTCGGCCCCGTATCTTTTATTAAAAACGAAATATTTGTTAAGTACAGTTTATCACATATATATAATCAAGTCAAGAAAAAATTAGTGTAGAATAATACAGCCAAGACAAGAAATTAGCGTAGCTAAAAGTGCTCCTGTAGAAAAAAGGAATGCACCCTTGAAGCTGATTCGTTTTTTGCGTTTTTTTCTTTTGTAGTCAACATTAAATATTATTCTTTCAGCTTCTAATAAAATTTCCTTCTCATCATAATTTGTAATATCATCCTTTAAAACGAGATAGGCCTCGTCAAAATGCTTACTTTTTGTACTTTTTAAGAAAATGATTTTTCGCTGTGTTCCTTGAAGCATAGAATTCTCCTGTTTTTTCTTTTGATTATCACCAAAAATGCTAAACGATATTCAATAATAAGCGAGAAAACAGCGAACATAAAACAACGCAAATGATTGAAACAACAATACATATAGGAAGCGCAAATCGCGTTTTTTTAATTTTTGTAGTAGAGAAGTATATGCAAATAACATAGACAAAGGTATCACTTGTTGACATTATTAAGGAAGCGCATATTCCAGGCAATGAGTCAGGTCCGTATTTTAGCAAAATTTCTTCAAAGACTGCAAGTGCACCACTTCCGGTGAATGGCCTTATTAAAATGAGTGGGAAAATTTCGCTTGGTAACCCTATAAGTTTAAATATAGGAGAAAGAATATTAGCTATATAATCACACAACCCCGAGCGAGTTAGCATGTTAACTGAGATTACAAGTGCACACAAGGAAGGGAGCATAGAAACACTTGATTTTACACCATCACTTGCCCCATCTAAAAAGCAAGAAAAATAGTTATTTCGTTTCCCAAACAATACTATAAAAGCTACCAAAAATACGACACAGGGTAGCACAAAAAACGAAAATTTTTCAAATATCTCCACAGATTTTACCTAATATTCGGGAAAAAATTATTCCAATAATCATACATGTTCCAGAAATAATCCAAACAGGTATTATTAATTCATATGTAATGCTTGCTTGTATATTGGTTCTAAGAGCAATTATTGTTGTAGGAATAAGACAAAAACAGGAAGAGCCAATAACGGCAAGAGTTATCATGTCATTACTTGCCTTATCGCTACTTCTACCATCATTTAATTTTTCTATAGAGGACAAAGCAAGTGGGGTAGAAGCATTTGCAACCCCAAGCAAATTAGCACTTACACAAGCTGTAATTTCAGATATTGCGCGCTTCTCCTTGAACGCACGAGGGAAAACAAGCTTTAAGATAGGAGAAAGTAAACGGGAAAAAATATTTATAATACCACTTTTTTCAAGCACACGCATAATTCCTTGCCAAAATGCCATTATTCCAATTAAAGAAATCACAGTTGTGACACTTTTTGACGCACCTTGTAAAATTCCTTCGTTAATGCCTTCTAAGTTTCCTGTAAATATACCAAAAATTACAGAAATGCAACATAAAATACCAAAGCATTTTCCTATCATAAAAGCTCCTTAAATATCAAAAAATAGATAATTTGTAAAAAAATGTAAATGATGTTGACGTATTTTAGTAAATATGATAAAATAAAATCAATAATTTTTATATTACATATAAAAGCGAGGAAAAAATATGAAATCTACCGGAATTGTAAGAAAAATGGACGATCTTGGCAGAATTGTTTTGCCAATAGAACTTCGAAATAAGCTTGAAATAGGACCTAAGGACCCAATTGAAATTTTTACTGATGGTGATAAAATTGTTTTGAAAAAATATCAGCCCAGTTGTATTTTATGCGGTAGTCTAAGTGAAAATGTTTTAATAAATGAAAAAAGAGTATGCAAAAAATGCATAGAAAAACTAAATATTCTTAAATAATTCGAGGTTTTAAATGGAAAAGCTTTTAAAATACAACAAACCAGCATCTATTTTTGAAGAGGCGTTACCAATAGGTAATGGCTCTTTGGGCGCAATGATATATTGCTCTCATGACTTTGATAAAATATCATTAAACCATGATACACTTTGGTCTGGAAAGCCAGGTCACAACTCTAACCCAAGGGCTAAGGAGTCCTTTTTAAAGGCACAAGCACTTGTGGAAAAGGGAAAATATCACGATGCACAGGTGGAGCTTGAGAATAACTTTACAAATATGTGGCTCAACTCATATCTAATGCTTTGTGAGCTTTATATTAAATCAAGCAATAATGGTGAGCTTGAGAATTACAAGCGTGAGCTTGACTTAGAAACATCTGTTGTTAAAGCTAACTATACAGTTAATGGTATTGATTATGAAAGAGAATATTTCATTTCATATCCTAACAATTGTATGATGGTGAGGATAAAATCAAGCAAGCCAACAGAATATGAGCTGTCTGGCTCGCACATTGGAAAAAGTCATACAACAGCTGGTGATGGCATTCTTTATTTCACATTTGAATCTCCAACAACCATAGGACCAGAGTATGCCGCAAAGGAGCGCCCGGTTACATATGACGGGGAGTCCGTAAAGGCAAGTGCTATGGCACGTGTAAAAACAGATGGTATATGCGAAATAGAGGATGATGCGCTTTGCATAAAAAATGCAACCGACCTAACTGTGTATTTCTGTGCTGAAACAAGCTTTATAGATGTTCACACAATGCCAAACAAGCCAACATTTACACCTTGCCTTGAAAGAATAAACGAGCTATTTGAAAAGCCATATGAACAAATTAAGGATGCACATATTAAGGATGCATCAAGCTTGTTTAATAGAGTTCAAACTAATTTTGGTGGTAAGGAAAGCAATAAGACAACTGATGCTCGTTTGAAGGATGGCGATAAAGACCTTGGTATGTGTGAGTTGCTTTTCAACTTTGGCAGATACTTGATCATTTCTGCATCAAGAAAGGGTAGTCGTGCAACTAACCTACAAGGTATTTGGAATGATAAATTCTATGCACCATGGTCTTCAAACTATACAGTTAATATAAATCTTGAGATGAACTATTGGCCTGTTTTGATGTGTAACCTTGTTGAGTGTAATGAGCCACTTGTAAATTTAATCAAAAGCGTCAGCGAAAAGGGAAGAAAAACTGCCGAGGAGTACTATGGCGCACCAGGCTTTGTTTCTCACCATAATATTGACCTTTGGGCAAATACTACCCCTGTTGGAAACAAGGTAGTGGATTCCTCAAGATATGCATTTTGGAATCTTTCCTCTGGTTGGCTATGTCGTCATCTTTTTGAGCAATATGAATATACAAAAGATGTTGAGTTTTTGAAGAGTGTGGCATATCCAATAATGAAGGAGAGTGCTATTTTCTATCTTTATATGCTGAAGGAAGTAAATGGTAAATATATAATGACTCCATCTACCTCTCCTGAAAATGGTGTTATTATTAATGGAAAGAAGGTATTTACCTTACCATACGCAAC
>JAZOCP010000189.1:0-3775 GCA_045596585.1 Eubacteriales bacterium | reverse complement strand
GATGTAGTAAACGAAATTTGAACCAATAAATCCCGCACCACCAGTTACTATAATAGTCATGTGCCCTCCCTTGATTTGCTTTAAAGCTATTTAAAAATGCTTTTAATTTTAGATTTTAGCTTTTGTATAAATGTACGCTTTGAATATTTTTCAGTTATTTTATCAAATTCCTCTGAGCGAATGTTTTTTATAAATTCCTCTCTTTTTTGAGGCTTGCTTGAAGAAACAGTCGCTGATGGGTTGTAGATTAGTGCTTTGTCTAAATCTACCTCTTTTATTTCTATATACTCTGATATATCATCAAGCAGCTTTTTACCTTTTTTTCCATGTACAAGCACCAAAGATGTACCCTTGTTATCATTCAACTCAGGTAGAACCTTTTCTATGCCCCAAAAGTCAGCAAGGGTTAAATCACTTGCTCTATTTTTCGACTTAAATGCACAGCTGTAGCATGAGGGTCTTAGGCACAAATCGCTCAAAAATGCTTTAATATACATATCATTTGAAGCAAGAGCCTTATATTCTGGTGAATTTTCAAAGGAAATAACAACGGAGTAATTTCCCCATCCCTCGCTTTTGTCTCTAAAGCTTGCATATTTCACACATGAATCACTCTTTGACCTTAAATATAGTTGCCACACCATAGGAGATGGCACACCGTGGCAAACAATATCAGAGGTCAGTAAATTTTCATATTCACGTCCAAGGTATTTTAAAAGTCCCTCTATTTGGCAAGGCGTACCCGTGAAATAAACAAATCTTTCACTATCAAGCATTTCCTTTGCTTGCTTATATGTATTGCCTATTGTGCTTTGAACATACTTTGAGCCCCTTAGTCTTGAAAGCTCCTCGACACTTTCTACGCATATATGGTGAACATTAAAGCTACTATCAAAGGCAGCACCAAAAACCACACCACCATCTAAAATCACCTTCGTGGCAATAGCTGTAAAAATGCCACCTGATGAGCTTTGCATTCTTATTTCATCATCACGATTTTTAATAGCATAAGCGCATACGTCAAGAGAATGGGTGTTTTTTTCAATTATAGGACATGATTTTTTACAAAGCTGACAATTAATGCACTTGTCCTTATCTACTCTTGGGTAAAGAAAGCCCTCCTCGTCCCTCTCCATGCTTATGCAGCTTTTAGGACAAGCTGTGGCACAAGCGTGACAGCCAGAGCATTTTTCTTTGTTTGTGATATTTATCATTATATTTCCTATTAATCACTATTTTTTGTCTTTTTAAATTTGCTTATGATTTTTGCGAAAAATGGCTTAAGCATATTAAGAATATACCTAAAGCTTTCCACCTTGAAAATTATCGAAAGTGCAACATAAATTATAATGCCTACAAGCACTTGAATTGCAAGCTTTAAATATATATTAATTGGAATAAAGCCAATGCCAATAACCGCACCTGCCATTACCATCGACATTAAAACAAATGGTAAAATATCTTTAATTTGCTCAAGATAGCCGTAATTTAATAGTTTTTTGTTTGGCATTATATTTACCATTAAAGAAAATAGTGAAATCAATATACCACCATACGCTATTGCTTTAACGCCAAAGAAGCATGTTGCTACAACAACTACTAAGCTGAAAATTCTTTTTGTTATTTCAAGCTTTAAGGTGATATCGCTTCTGCCAAGCGCATAAAGCGCTTGCAAATTGGCAGTTTGTAGTGGCAAAAGCGCCATGCCAAAGCACGCAATTTGTAAATACGGCACACATTCAAGCCAGTTTTCAGTTAAAACTATTTTAACAAGTGGCTCTGCAACTGCGGCAAGACCACACATCATTGGTATTATTATAAAGGCGCTTGTCTTTATTGAACGCCTCATTATTCGCTTAACCTCGACCTTATCGTCCTGCTTCATTGATAAAAGTGGAAACATAACGCTTTGAATTGAGGTGTTTACATTTGAAACCAGTAGATTTGGAACCTGTCTTCCCTTGTTATAAAACGCAAGGTCGGCACTGGTGTACATTTTACCTATAATCAACGTTCTTATATCTTCAAAAATTACATTTATTAATGATGAAACAAGAATTTTCCAACCATAGGAAAATAGCTTTCCTAAGCGCTTAAAGGAAAACACAAGTTTAGGTATCCACCTGTTAACAATTGCCAAAACTATAGTGTCAATAACCATATTAGTAAGATGCTGAGCAACAAGCGCCCATGCGCCAAAGCCCTTATACGCCATTATAATTCCAACAACTGCTGAAATCAAGGTGCCACCAAAGGTTGCAAAGAAGAATTTTCTAAACTGCATTTTCTTCTTAACCATTGAGTGTTGAACGGCATTTACAGCCCCAACAATCAAACCTATTCCCATAACTCTTATTACAGAGGTCAATTGCTCATACTCAAAAAACGAGGAAATAAGTGGAGCTACAAAAAACAGCACTGTATATAAGCCTATTGAAAATACTATATTAAAATATAAAACCGTTGAAAAATCTATATCGTCTGCATCCTTATTCTGTATAAGCGCATTCGGGATGCCGCTTGTTACAAAAACATTCAAAATGTTAATTATAACTGTTACAAGCGCTATTATTCCATATTGCTCTGGCAAAAGGAGTCTTGCCAAAACAAGAGAAACTATAAAGCTAACGCCTTGTGCGCCAATGCGCTCCATAAAGGTCCACAGAAGGCCTGAGAGCGTTTTATTTTTTAAGCTGGTGTTATTTGTCGCCCCCAATTTGGCAAACCTCCCTTTAAACTAATTGCTTATGCTTTTCCACATATTATCAATGTTTTGAACAACATTTTCTTTAAGTTCTTTTATTTTTTTATCATCCCATCCTGTTGCTAATGACTTTTTGAATTTTTGTAATATAGTCTCGGTGGTCAACTTGTCAAATCTAACCAATGAATCTTCTGCATTCAAATTCGTCATAAATGTATCACTTTTTATCCCCCAACTCAGCAATACTGTTGGAATGTTTAACGATGCAGCAATTATTGATGAATGCATTCGTGCGCACACAATCGCTTTGAATGAAGCTATTTGTGATACCAGCTGTACAGGTGAATCAGCTTGGTCCATAAGCAGATTTTTCTCCCCTAGCTTTTCACAAATGATATTTGCAATTCTTCTGTCTTCAGCGAAACCATTTGTAAACAATTTTACCTCATATCCCATATCTCGTAAGCCATGAATTGTATCTATATATAAGTCAATCAACTGTATTTCGGAAAAAGGCATTCCGTTTGAAGTAAAAATGTCTCCCTTTATTATTCCTATTCCTATTATTTTGCTGTTACTGTCGCGTTTTATATTAAATAGTTCTCCTGATAGAATAGCAGTGCAAGGAGAATAATTGATTTTCTCACCGCAAATGTTTTCAAGAACAGCAATGCCATCTCTAGCAGAAAAATAAGTCATTTGAGGGCTGTTTATGATTTTTTCCCATTTTTTAGTGTTTCTGTATTTTTCACCATAAATGTTTGTTATTCCTACTGCATTCATACAGAAGCACACATTTTGTCTTTTGCATTGCTTTTGCAAAGCATAAAAATATTTATGAAATGGATATTTTTTTAGTGAAATCACTCCTCCACCTGGCACAACAACAGCATCATAACCTTTTATCATTTTTTCATACATTTGTAGCAATTTTCTATGTTTTGTTAACTTGTGATACATTTTAGCCAAGGTGCGAACTGGCTTAAGCCGCTTTACCTTGTTTAAAAAAGATTGTGAAGTATTTGTTTGTGTAATTTCGGACGGTGATTCAAGCTTTGTTCTTCCGTAAAT
>JAZOCP010000188.1:0-5838 GCA_045596585.1 Eubacteriales bacterium | reverse complement strand
TATTCATGCTTAAAAACGTTAAAACACTTGCTAAGTATGTTGGTAAATATAAGGTAAATGCCATTTTATCTCCTGTTTTCGTTTTCTTTGAGGTTATAATGGAATGCTTAATTCCTGCTGTTGCGGGTGAACTTATAACCTTTATTCAAAATGGAAATGAAAAGCTTGATGAAATGTTTCTTTTAAGAGGACTTATAACTCTTATTCAAGGCAAGTTTGGTGTTGACAATATAACCCCCGTTATTATTTCGGTTTGCTTAATATTAGTTTGCTTAGCTGGCTTTTCATTAATGTTTGGCGCATTCGCAGGAATTCACTGCTCACGTGCCTCATGTGGCTTTGCAAAAAATCTTCGTTCAGCTTTGTTTAAAAGCTCACAAGACTTTTCATTTGAAAACATTGACAAGTTTTCAACCTCAAGCTTAGTTACACGTCTTACAACTGATGTAAACAATGTTCAGCAGTCCTTTATGATGATAATTAGAACTGCAATTCGTTCTCCTTTTATGTTTATTTTCTCCATCATAATGGCATTTTCTGTTGGTGGAAAAATGGCGTGGATTTTTGTAATTGTTGTTCCTATTTTGCTATTTACACTTATTATGGTTGCGCGCTTTGCAATGCCTATTTTCAAAAAGGTATTTAAAAAATACGATACACTAAATGGCTCTATCCAAGAAAATGTAGCTGGTATGCGTGTTGTTAAATCCTTTGTTCGTGAAAAGCATGAATCAAAAAAGTTTGAGCATGCATCTGACGATGTAAGGGCTGACTTTACAAGGGCTGAAAAGATTCTTGCTTTAAATAGCCCTGTTATGCAGCTTTGCATGTACTCACTAATGGTTGGTATTTTATTCTTCGGCTCAAGACTTCTTATCTCCTCCGGTGGTGTTGCCTTTGAAATTGGTAACTTCTCCACACTTCTTACATATGGCATGCAAATGCTTATGTCACTTATGATGATTTCTATGATTTTTGTTATGGTAACAATGTCTGCAGAAAGCATGCGACGTATTACAGAGGTTTTAAACGAGGAGCCTACAATTAAAAATCCAGAGAATCCTGTTTCTCTTGTTGAAAATGGTTCTATTGAATTCAAGGGCGTTAATTTTAAGTATGCACAAAGAGCTGAAAAATTTGCACTAAACAACATCAATCTTGAAATTAAATCAGGACAAACTGTTGGTATTATTGGCGGTACTGGTAGTGCTAAATCAACGCTTATCTCACTTATTCCTCGTCTTTATGATGTAACAGAGGGGGAGATTTTAGTTGGTGGAGTTAATGTTAAGGACTACGATATTGTAGCTTTACGTGATGCAGTTAGTATTGTTCTTCAAAAAAATGTACTCTTCTCTGGTACAATTAATGAAAATCTCCGTTGGGGAAATGAAAATGCAACAGAGAAAGAGATTAAGCATGCTTGCGAGCTTGCTTGTGCAAACGAATTTATTGAAAAATTCCCAGATAAATATAACACATACATTGAGCAAGGCGGCTCAAACGTTTCTGGTGGACAAAAGCAAAGGCTTTGTATTGCAAGAGCCTTACTTAAAAAACCGAAAATTCTTATTCTTGATGACTCTACGAGTGCTGTTGATACAAGAACAGACGCACTTATTAGAAAAGCAATGAGAGATGAAATTCCAAACACTACTAAAATTATAATTGCGCAAAGAATTTCAAGTGTACAGGACGCTGATATGATTATAATTTTAGATGATGGTAAAATCAACGCAATAGGCAACCACAATAGCCTACTTAAAAATAATGAGATTTATCGCGAGATATACACCTCACAAACAAAGGGGGCGAGCTTACAATGAACAAACCAGTTAAAAACCCTCGCCAACCCGTTATGGGCAGACCACTTAAGAAGGTAAAGAAGGGTACATTTTCAAGGTTTATCAAGCTTCTCTTCTCCTTCTACAAGGCGCCCTTGATTATTGTATTTATTTGCATTTGCTTAAGTGCACTTGCAACTGCCTCACCATCAATTTTCCAAAAGAATGTAATTGATACAGTTTCTGAGGCTATTTACGATTTAAATGCTTTGCCAACTGAAGAAAGACAGCAGCAGATGCTCGAAAATGGAAAGAGCCAAGCTGAGATTGATAAGCTAATTTCTGAGCAAAAGGAAAAGCTTGCAAAGCGCGAGTGGACAGAAGAAAAAATGGAAGAGTGGCAGAAGCTTTCCTTAAAGGAGCGCATACCTCACGTTATGGACACGCAATTCAAGGAAATTGCAATAACTGTTGGAATTCTTGCCTCAATTTATCTTATTGGTCTTCTCTCTGCCTTCGTACAAACTCAAACAATGGCAAGAGTGACTCAGGGCTGCTTGCATAAATTAAGAACTCTTATGTTTGGCAAGATGCAAAAGCTCCCTATTAAGTATTTCGATACTCACCCACGCGGTGATGTAATGTCCCACTATACAAACGATATTGATTCCTTAAGACAGCTAATTTCGCAGTCGCTACCACAAATTATCAATACTGTAATTATTCTTGTTACGGTTACAACTCTTATGCTTGTTATGAGCTTTTGGATGGCACTTGTTGTTATTTTTGGTGTTGTTACCATGACAATTGTTGCTGGTAAAATTGGTAAAAGTGGCGCTAAGCACTTCAGACACCAGCAAGAGGCTATTGGTGAGGCAGAGGGCTATATTGAGGAAATGATTAATGGTCAAAAGGTAGTTAAGGTATTTAACTATGAGCCTAAGAGTGAAAAGCGCTTTGGTGAGCTTAATAATAAGCTTTGCCACCATGCAACAAAGGCAAATACAAGGGCTAACACATTAATGCCTATTATGAACAATATAGGTCATATTCTTTATGCTTTACTTGTTTTTGTAGGTGTTATGCTTGTTGGAAGATACAACCTCTCCTTCTCTACTATTTTAGGAATTGAGGACCCAGTTTTAACTATTGGTACAGCAGTTGCCTTTCTTGGTCTTTCTAAGCAATTTACAAACAATGTTTCTCAGCTTTCACAGCAAGCTAATGCAATTACAATGGCACTTGCGGGTGCTGAAAGAATATTTGAGCTTCTTGATGAGGAGCCTGAGGTTGATAGTGGATATGTAACCTTAGTTGATGCTACTATTGATGAAAACGGTGAGCTTCATGAGGCCGACCACCACACAGGAATTTGGGCATGGAAGCACCCACACGGAGATGGAACTGTTACCTATACTCGTGTTCGCGGTGATGTAAGACTTAACGAGGTTGACTTTGGCTATGTTCCTGAAAAAATTGTTCTTCACGATGTATCAATTTATGCTGAGCCAGGTCAAAAAATAGCATTTGTTGGTGCAACAGGTGCTGGTAAAACAACTATTACCAACTTAATTAACCGTTTTTACGACATTGCTGACGGTAAAATAAGATATGATGGTATTAATATTAACAAAATTAAAAAGGACGATTTAAGGCGCTCTTTGGGCGTAATTTTACAGGATGTTAACCTCTTTACTGGTACTGTAATGGACAACATACGCTATGGAAAGCTTGACGCAACTGACGAGGAGTGCATCGAGGCTGCTAAGCTTGCTAATGCTCACTCATTTATAGAAATGCTGCCTGACGGGTACAATACAATGCTCACAGGTGGTGGCGCTGGACTTTCACAGGGACAAAGACAATTGATTTCAATTGCACGTGCAGCAGTTGCTGACCCTCCTGTTATGATAATGGACGAGGCAACCTCCTCTATTGATACAAGAACTGAGGCAATTGTGCAAGCAGGTATGGACTCACTTATGAAGGGTAGAACTGTATTTGTTATTGCCCACCGTCTTTCAACCATTCAAAACTCTGATGTAATTATGGTGCTTGAGCAAGGCAGAATTATTGAGCGTGGCTCACACGAAAGCTTAATTGCAGAAAAGGGTAAGTATTATCAGCTATATACAGGTGCATTTGAGCTTGAATAACCTTAAAAAAGTCACGGTTTTTCCGTGGCTTTTTTATTTAGTTAGGGTAGTATAAATTGATGCCTCTCCGTCCTCAAAAATTCTTTTTAAAATTTCGCGTTCAAGGTGACGTGGCTCTATCATATAATCAAAAATCTCGTTTTCAAAGAAAATCCCTGCTGTTTTTTCTTCAGTAGATAAAAGCGTTGCTAAATTAGTAGTTGATTTATGATATTTTCGTGCCTTATAAAGGTCAAATTTTTCTATTTCGTCTGAATAAACAACTAAAAATCTTGTGCCAAGGCTTCCCCTAACTGAAGAAAGAGCATCATATGTTGAAATAGGATTGTCTGTTGTAATATATGCAATATTTGCCTCATATTTAAAGATATCACTTTCAAGAATGCATGATTTTGAAATATCGATTGTTGAAAATATTATAAAATCATTATATCCCTCACCCTTAAGATACAAGAGCATTTCGTTTAATTCATCGTGGCTTTTACCATTATATTTTACTACTACCTTCATTTTTTCTCCTAAAACTGTTTTTTAGTAGTATTGCCAAGTTTTAGGGCTTTAATCACTGCTTTTTAGATTATTGTATGCTCATATGTAAATGCGTTCATATTAAATACAAAGAAAAACGGGCATTTGCCCGTTTTCTATTTAAACAATGATAAAATCATTTGAAATACCCATACTATAAGCTCCCACAGCTTTTCAAAGAAGCTTTTTTCTTTTGGTGCCTCGTCAATTGCAGGTGGCTCCTCTAAGTCTGGGGTCATATCAGGTGTTGGTGTTGCACCCTCATCCACTTCACTATCGTTTGGTTGTTCAGGCAACGGTTCCTCTTTGTCACCATCGTTTGGTTTTTCTGGTAATGTTTCTTCTCCATCATCATCGCTTGGTGGATTTGGTATATTTTCACCGCTATCTGGTATAGTTGGATTTTGCTCTGGTGTTGGGTCCTCTGGTTCTGTGCTTGGGTCTTCTCCCTCATTCGGTTCATCTTGTGGTGGCTCGGGAAGGACAAAGCTTCTTTCCCTCAAGGTAACCTCTGCGCCCCACTCGTTAGCTAACCAGTTTGCACGTGCTTCAATATGCTCACACAAATAACCGATTACAGATGTGGAGTCCTCATTTAGTCCACTTGAATATACCTCAAGGAAGTTAAATACTGGTGCACTTTGCCATCTATCATAGTGTGTACCATCATAATAAAGTGGCCATGTTTTATAATTATTTGAGCCCCATCTTCTTTGCTCCATATAAATTGAGTCGCCTATATCAAGGACCTGTCCATCAATATAGCCACCACGATCAATCATATCAAAAATGGTGTCATAGACCTTTTCATATTTTTCTTTAACAAGCGCCATGAAGTCAGCCTTTTTAGTAAGGCCCTTCCATATGCTACGGTTAGCAGCCCAAAGCCCCTCTGTGCTTGATGCATCATTTTTGTGAATATTTCCAAGGGTATTGTCGCAGTCCCAAAGTGGACCCTTTACGATTTTTGAAAAATTGCCAGTTATATCTTTTTCCTTATAGAAGTATAGACTTGATGAGCCAGCGTCATAATTTCTGCCAAATTCTTGCAAAATATATGCAGATGCAAGGGTATCTATATCAACATATTCAGTATAGTGCTTACCGTTTCTATTATAGCCACTTTCTGACATAATAGCCTCTTCCATATCGGCAAAAAGCTTAGCAATATACTCTACCTCCGCTTGAGAGGCATATTCGGGTGATTTTATAACATAGTGATTGCCATTTTCGGTTGAAAAATAGCAAAGCTCATTTTTATAGTAGTTATTATCAAGCTCTACTAAATAACCACCTGTTATGTTTTCTGGATTTGTAACATTACTTATATAACGATATTCAGTTAAGATGGTTGAGTCAATAAGCGTGCC
>JAZOCP010000187.1:0-9891 GCA_045596585.1 Eubacteriales bacterium | reverse complement strand
CGCTACATTTATGATTTCAGACGGTGTTATTCCTTCAAACGAGGGTCGTGGATATGTTCTTCGCCGTATTATTCGCCGTGCTTGTCGTCATGGTAAATTACTCGGCATTAACCGTCCTTTCCTTGTTGAAATGTGTAATGTTGCAATCGGTGAAAGCTGTGATGCATACAAGGAGCTTTCTGAGAAGGCTGATTACATTAAAAAGGTGCTTGCCCTTGAGGAGGAGCGCTTTGATGCAACTATTGACCAAGGACTTTCTATTCTTGAAGGACTTGTTAAGGAGGCAAAGGAAGCAGGCAAGGGCGCAATTGATGGCGCTGATGCATTTAAGCTTTATGATACCTTCGGTTTTCCAATCGATCTAACTCGTGAAATTGCTGAGGAAAACGGTCTTGATACAGATATGGATGGCTTTAATGCGCTTATGCAGGAGCAAAAGCAAAGAGCAAGAAATGCACGTGCAAGCATTAGTGGCTGGCAAGATAAGGAAAAATCACTTGAGCTTCCAAAGACTGAGTTCAAGGGCTACAATTCACTTTCCACCGAGGGCAAGGTAATTGCTATTATTGACGAAAATGGTGAAAGCGTTAGCGCTCTTTCTGAGGGAGAGGCAACTGTTGTCCTTGATAAAACAACCTTCTATGGTGAGGGCGGTGGTCAGGTTGGTGACACTGGTACAATTTCAAACGATAGCTGTGAATTGACAGTAGTTGATACTAAAAAATCCGATGGCGTATATATTCATATGTGCAAAATCGAGGGTGGCGAAATTAAGGTTGGTGACGTGGTTACAGCGGTAGTTGACAAGGCAAGACGTGAGGCAATAGCAAGAAACCACTCTTCGGTTCATATGCTACAAGCCGCACTCCGTCAGGTGCTTGGCACACACGTTGAGCAAGCTGGCTCTTATGTTGATGAAAGAATCGGTCGTTTCGACTTTACCCACTTCCAAGCACTCACAAAGGACGAAATTAAAAGAGTTGAGGCTCTTGTAAACGAGGCAATTTTGTCTGGCATAGCTGTTGATACAATTGAAACAGATATAGAAACCGCACGTAAAAACGGAGCTATGGCTCTCTTTGGTGAGAAGTATGGCAAGGTTGTACGTATGGTTAAAATGGGAGATTTCTCAACCGAGCTTTGTGGTGGTACACACCTTGATAATACTGCAAAGGCTGGTATGTTTAAGATAATTTCCGAAATCGGCGTTGCAGCTGGCGTACGTAGAATTGAGGCAACAACTGGCTATGGTGTGCTTAGTCTTCTCGAAAGCAAGGAAGCGCTTATTGAAAAGACCGCAAGCGAGCTTAAGTGCCAAAATGTAAACGATATAGCTAAGCGCGCAGGCGCAATCAACGAAGAGGTTAGAGGCTTAAAGCGCGAGATTGATTCGCTCAATTCAAAGATGGCTGGCTCTCGCGTGGATGAGCTAATTAGTGGCGCTAAAAAGGTAGGTGCTTATGATGTAATCACCTGTGACCTTGGCGATATGGGTGCTGACGCGGTTCGTTCTCTCGGTGATAAAATTAAGGACAAGGACGAAAACGCAGTTGCAGTATTTGCAATTCACTCAGGGGAGAAGCTAAACTTCATCGCAGTTTGTGGTAAGGAAGCAGTTAAGAATGGCGCACACGCAGGAAAAATCCTTGGCGAGGTTAGTGCAGTTACAGGTGGCCGTGGTGGTGGACGTCCGGACAGCGCAATGAGTGGTGGTAAGGATGCTTCCAAAATCGGTGAGGCACTTGCGCTCGTTGAAGCATTACTTACAAAATAATACCTAAAGCCTCCCTTTACAAAGTAGGCAGAAGGATGCAAAAACACAAAACAAAAGGCACGGAAAAATCCGTGCCTTTTTATTGTTCTTTTTTAGGAGGAATTATTTCTCCCTCTTCCTTTTCAAAATCCTTTATCGCCTGTCTTATTAGAAATAAAATTTCACCATTTGCTGAACGGCCATAATATTTTGAAATATAGTGTAGCTTGTAATGCAACACGATTCATTATAATAGTCTTATGTTATTTCAACTAAAGAGCTACCATGGTGAATTACTATTTTGGTAACATCAGTAAACCTGTCATTATAAACATGCTTTAAGTCCTTGAGTGCCTCAATAAAAATATCAACATCTCTTTTGTGCTTGCTATATATTTTATCAAGACCGAATATTTCTATATTAAGACCTCTTGAATCTATAAGGTCCGTTATACAGTCCCAAAACGCATCCCAGTTAGCGCCATAATAATCGGGAAAATCAAATTCCTTTTCGATAATAGCATGCATTTCTGATTTGGTTTTAATATTTGTAAAATCTAATACATATTTTTCTTTATATTCGTACATGCCTTGTCTCCTTTTTATTTAATTAATTCATAAAATGTTTTGCTGTGGTCATAGCTTACAAAAATAAGACCATCGTTTGAATATAATATACGCTTGGAATTTCTGCCTTTGCTTTGGTAATCAAAGTCAGCCTCATACCATTTTCTATTAGGGGAGACAGGTAATTTTCCCTCTCTGTTTGTATACGGGTCTTTGTGGTGTCTTAATAGTATCACCTCCCTTCTGCTGCTTTTATTTTAGCAGAAAAAAAGCGGTACTGACCGGTACACTTTTATTATACAATAACAGTTTTTAAAATTCAACATTACTTTAAAGTAAGAAAAATTTTACATTATTATATAAATACACCCTTTACTTTTTAAGTAAGTTATGGTAAAATAATGTAAAATGGGCTAAAATGGGATTTTGGGAGAAATCTTGCCCACCAAAGAGCAAAGAAGGAGTGAAAAAATGGACACATCAATGTTTTTGTTTGCAGCAGAAGAGACAATACACTGGTCTATCGTTTCTTTAATAGGAATAGCAGTTGTATTTATAGGTCTTGTTTGCATAATCGGTCTTGTTGAGCTTATGACACTAATTTGCAATAAGCTACTTGACGGTGGCAAAAAGGGTGCAAAAAAACAAGAGGCACCAAAGGTAAGCGTGGCACAGCCCACAACACCAGTAGCTGTTGAAAACCGTGGTGAAATTATCGCCGCTGTTTGCGCAGCAGTTGCTGAAGAAGAGGGTACGGACATTTCCGCTATCCGCGTAATATCATTTAAAAAGCTATAATTTGAAAGGAAATAATAAAAAATGAAAGCATATAAGGTTAATGTTAACGGAAATGTTTATGAAATCACACTTGAGGTAATTGATAAGGCTGATATTAAGGCTCCAGCATCAGCTCCAGCTCCAGTAGCTTCTGCTTCAGTGGCAGCTCCAGCGGGCGCACAAACAATTTCTGCACCAATGCCTGGTACAATTTTAAAGGTTAATGTGTCAAATGGCAAAGCTGTTAAGAAGGGCGATGTGCTCATGATTTTAGAGGCTATGAAGATGGAAAACGAAATATTAGCTCCAAACGACGGAACTGTTTCTTCAGTTAACGTATCACAAGGCGCAACAGTTGAGTCTGGTACAGTTCTTTGCACTCTTGCTTAATTAGGAGGCTTTGACTCTAAATGGGAAACTTATTAAACGCGTGCAAAAACTTTTTGCTTAGCACAGGCGTAGGAAACGCAATTGACAACGGTAACTGGAAATGGATAATAATGATAGTTATCGCTTGCGTGCTTTGCTACCTTGCTATAGTTAAAAAGTTTGAGCCACTACTTCTTTTACCTATTGCAATAGGTATGCTCCTTACTAACCTACCTGGCGCAGGTGTTTACCACGAGGTATTCTTTGCAGGCGGACACATTCACTGGGATTTAATTGGTGGAAACGAAATCACTCTTCAAAAGATTATGGAAACAGCATTTGATGTTGGTATCCAAGAAAACATTTACAATGCAATTCAAACACTGTCCGACAATGTAGGTGCAGGCTTTACAGCGCTATTTAATGCACTTCCAGAAAAGGCAGAGTTCCTAAGCTGGGACTTTGAGATGCTTGCTGACAAAATCGCTGAGCTTGGCTTGAACCAAGAATTAATGTTTAGCGAAATTGTAAAGGGCATCACAGATGACTCACATATTATTGAATATATGTACCAAAACCTTGGTAGCTCAATTTCAATTGGTCTAATTGATATACTATACCTTGGTGTTAAGCTTGGTATTTACCCATGCTTAATCTTTATCGGTGTTGGTGCAATGACAGACTTTGGTCCACTTCTTGCAAATCCAAAGAGCTTGCTCCTTGGTGCAGCAGCACAGGTTGGTATTTTTGCTACATTTGCAACGGCAGCTGCGCTTCCAATATTCAACGATGCGCAGGCGGCTTCAATCGGTATCATCGGTGGAGCAGACGGTCCAACAGCTATCTTTGTAACATCACTCTTAGCTCCTGAGCTTCTTGGTCCAATTGCAGTAGCGGCGTACTCATATATGGCGCTTCTTCCTGTAATTCAGCCACCAATTATGAAGCTCCTTACAACAAAGAAGGAGCGTCAAATTAGAATGGACTCACTCCGTCCAGTTTCTAAGAAGGCAAAAATTATATTCCCAATAGTTATTATTATATTCGTTGCTATGTTAGTTCCAGATGCAGTAGCTCTTGTTGGATGTCTAATGCTTGGTAACCTACTACGTGAGTGCGGCGTAACTGAGCGTCTATCTAAGACTGTTCAAAACGAGCTTATGAATATAGTAACTATATTCCTTGGAATTTCCGTTGGTGCAACAGCAACTGCTGCAACCTTCCTATCACTCAAGACAATACTTATCATAGCGATGGGTATCGTTGCCTTTGGTGTAGCAACAGCAAGTGGTGTTCTTATTGCTAAGTTTATGAACCTATTCTTACCAAATGGCAAGAAAATCAACCCACTTATTGGTTCCGCAGGTGTTTCTGCTGTTCCAATGGCGGCGCGTGTATCACAAAAGGTTGGTCAAGATGCCGACCCAGGAAACTTCCTACTCATGCACGCAATGGGTCCAAACGTTGCAGGTGTTATCGGCTCTGCAATTGCGGCGGGTGTATTAATTTCACTCGTAGGTTAAAATCCACAGGGTAACACATTAAGGCATAAGCATAAACCACACAGAAACATAAAATAACGCAAAGCGTTAATTGTTTGAGAAAATAATGTTGAAAAACTTCGTTTTTCTTCTTAATTGTGGTTTATTATCGCCGTTTGCTGAACTCTCGACGTACAAAGTACGCCTTCGGTCGAAAACAACGATTTCTGCTCTTAATCTGTTAACCCTAATATAAATGAAAGGTAATAAAATGGCTAAAAAAGTTTTAATTACAGATACAATATTGCGTGATGCACATCAGTCTCAGGCTGCTACAAGAATGAGAATTGAGGATATGCTCCCTGCATGTAAGGCTCTTGACGAGGCTGGCTACTGGTCACTCGAGTGTTGGGGTGGAGCTACCTTTGACTCATGTATGCGTTTCCTTGGCGAGGACCCATGGGAAAGACTTCGTGCTCTTCGTCGCGCAATGCCAAATACAAGACTTCAAATGCTTCTTCGTGGACAAAACTTGCTCGGCTATAAGCACTACGCAGATGATGTTGTTGATGCATTTGTAAAGAAATCAATTGAAAATGGTATCAATGTTGTTCGTATATTTGACGCGCTCAATGACGTAAGAAACATTGAGGCTGCAATGAAGGCAACAAAGAAATATGGTGGACACGTTGAGGCTGCTATTTCTTATACAGAAAGTCCAGTTCACAATCTTGAATATTTCGTAAAGCTCGCAAAGGAGCTTGAAAACAGAGGCGCTGATACAATTTGTATTAAGGACATGGCAAACCTACTCCTTCCATACGATGCATATGAGCTTGTTTCTGCTCTTAAAAAGGAAATCAAGGTTCCAATTCACCTTCATACCCACAATACAACCGGTACAGGTGATATGACATACTTAATGGCAATTCAAGCAGGTGTTGATATTATTGATACAGCTCTTTCCCCACTTGCAAATGGTACATCACAGCCTTCAACTGAGGCTATGGTTGCTACTCTTAAGGGTACAGAGTACGACACAGGCATTGATTTAAATAAGCTTTCAGATGTTGCTGCACACTTCCGTGAGGTAGCTAAGAAGCTTAAGGAACAAGGCTCACTTGACCCTAAGGTTTTAAACGTTGACCCAAATACACTTCTATATCAAGTGCCAGGTGGTATGCTATCTAACCTTATTTCACAGCTAAAGCAAGCAAAGGCAGAGGATAAATACTATGATGTGCTTGCCGAGGTTCCAAGAGTTAGAAAGGACTTTGGTTACCCACCACTTGTTACACCTACAAGCCAAATCGTTGGTTCACAGGCGGTATTAAACGTTCTTTCTGGTGAGCGTTACAAGATGGTAACAAAGGAGTCAAAGGGACTTTTAAGAGGCGAATATGGTCGTGTTCCTGGTGAGGTAAACGAGGAGGTAAGAAAGAAGGCAATAGGTGATGACGAAATTATCGAGTGCCGTCCTGCTGACCTAATTTCCCCAGAGCTTGAGAAGTACAGAGAGGAATCAAAGGGACTTGCAAAGAGTGATGAGGATGTTCTTTCCTACGCATTATTCCCACAGGTTGCTACAAAATTCCTTAATGAGCGCAATAATCCAAAGCCAAAGGAAGACCCTAACGCAGTTAGAGAGCTCTTTGTTGAGGACTTAGGAAACTAATAAGGCTTTTATAAAAGTTAACAAAATAAAAATTGCCGATGTAAAATTACATCGGCTTTTTTTGTGCAATTTGACAGTTTTTGATAAAATTCGACTTTTCCCTTTACGAATAAAATTTAATTTGATATAATATATATGTAAAGAAAAACGGAGGGATTTAAAATGGGCATTTTCATTATTAAAAAGACACCATCAGGTGCATTTAACTTTAGTCTTTTAGCGGCTAATAAGCAAAAAATAGCAGTGGCATCACAGGTTTACACAACAAAGGCATCATGCAAAACAGGTATGGCAAGTGTTGGTAAAAACGCAGCTAAATGTATCGCCGAGGACAGAATTGAGGACAAAACTCTTAAAAACACTGAGCCAAAGACTTGTCCAAAGTTTGAAATTTACCTCGATAAGGCAGGAATGTACCGTTATCGCCTATATGCTTCAAATGGTGAGAGCATCGCAATTAGTGAGGATGGCTACAAGTCAAAGAGCGGATGCATAAATGGTATGAAGAGCGTTTCTGTTAACGCAATTGATGCTGAAATCATTGACGAAACAGTTGCAAAGAAGTAAAATTGCGGCTAAACGACAGATAACAAAATCACAAATAAAAGACACCCAATTGGGTGTCTTTTTTATATTATTTATAGCAAACTCCTCTAAAAAGCCTTATAAGAAAAGTCACTTTGAGGCTACTTCTGTGAGGGAGCTGTCAGCTTGCTGACTGAGGGAGAGTTACCTCTTCGGTTTGTTGATTAGAGGGAGCTGTCGAGCTCCTCGATAAATGATTTATAAGAGAAGTCACTTGCCATGTCGAAATCATTTTTAGAGAGCGAAACTGAGCCAATACGCACACCGTCAGGTGAACAGGAGCGCTTGAATTGTTGAGTAAAAAAGCGCTTTATAAATACTGTTAGCCACTTGTAAATAGTGTCCTTATCATATTTGCCGTCAAATGCATAAAGTGCTAAGCGATAAATCTTTGATGGGGTAAATTTTCTACCAACAAAGTTGTAAATAAAGAAGTCGTGTAGCTCGTATGGACCAACGATATCTTCAGTTTTTTGTTCAATTTTTCCACTCGTATCAGCAGGAAGTAGCTCGGGCGAAACAGGTGTATTTAAAATATCCCTTAGTGTCTTGCCACAGTTATCAAGTCTTTCTGCCTCATATTCAACAAGCTTGCGTATAAGAGTCTTAGGTAGAGCACTGTTTACATTGTACATTGACATATGGTCGCCATTGTAGGTTGACCAGCCAAGGGCTACCTCGGAAAGGTCGCCGGTGCCGATAACTAAAGCACCTATTTTGTTTGCAACATCCATTAAAATTTGGGTGCGCTCACGTGCTTGCGCGTTTTCATATACAACGCTATGGTCATTTTCGTCATGACCTATGTCTTTAAAGTGGACTCTTGTTGCTTCAAAAATATCAATTTCACGCAAGGCTACACCAAGTGAGGCGCAAAGCTCCTTCGCGTTTGATTTTGTTCTTTTGGTTGTGCCAAAGCAGGGCATAGTAATAGCAGTAATTTGGTCCCTGTCCCAACCAAGATAGTCACAGCATCTTGCCGCAACTAAAATAGCAAGGGTTGAGTCAAGTCCACCAGAAATTCCAAGCACAATGCCACGAGAATAAGATGCAGTCAGCCTTTTGGCAAGGGAGCGTGACTGCATGGTGAGAATTTTCTCACATCTTAGCTTAAGTTCTTCCTTGCCTTCAGGAAAAAAAGGCGTCTTTTGAACCTTTCTTGTTAAGGTGGTTTTTTCTATTTTAAAATCAAATGAAATTGTGCTAACATTACCACGTGGTGCATCAAGCATACGTCTTTTTGATGCAAGGTAATTTACATCAATTTCAGATACACCCTCGCCCTTTTTATCAGCAAATGGAGCGCTTTCACATAAAATCTCACCGTTTTCTACAATTAAATTATGGGCAGAATATATGTTTTTAGAGGTGGATTCATCATCACTTGGATTAGCTACAATATAGGCAGAAGAGGTAGCATAGCTTTTTGAAATAAAGCTTGCACGTCTTATCTCGTCACTTGTAACCAATTCGTATGATGAGGATGGGTTTACAAGTAGGGTTGCGCCAAGCTCGCAAAGGAAAAAGTCCTTAGGGCTTGGAGTAGAGGCAATATCGCCAACTAAAGCACCAATTACAAGCTCTGGCATGGTGTTACAGCTAAATAATAGGTCTGTGCCAAGAGGATATTTTTCATCACCTATTTTAATGTAGTCCTTCAAAAATGGCATCTTCCCAATCTTAGGAACAACGCCTAAAATCTCACCAGATTTTATAGCAACTGCACAGGAATATACAGCTCCATTGTAAAGGAGTGGAGCACCTACAAATACCAAAATATCGCCACCCTGTGTCGCAAATTTGATATTTAATAGCTCGTTTTCACACGCCTTTAATATAACCTTGCTTGTTGCCATATCATAGGCAGTAGCACCAGTTAAAGAAAGCTCGGGCAAAACAAGAATTTTTACCCCTTCACCCTCGGCCTGCTTTATTTCTTTGATAATTTCTTGCTTGTTAAAGGCAACATTACCAACCTCAAGACGAGGTGATAGCGCCTTAACCTTTATAAATCCGTCCTTCATACTTCCTCCTATTTTGTCAAAAGTACTTGAAATTTTGCCTTATTTATTATATTATATAATTATATCGCAAAAATTTCAATAAAAATATTAAAAAGTCTTCAATTTGAAGCATAGAAAGAACAAAATTGTGAGAAACACATTTAAAATTTTAGCTCTTGGTGATGTCGTTGGACCAAGAGCGTGCGAGTATCTTTCAAAAAATCTTTGGAAAATTAGACAAAGATTTTCAGTTAACATGGTAATTGCCAATGGTGAAAACTCATCTGAGCCAAATGGAATTGACAAATCAAGTGCAAAAGAGCTGTTTGATAGTGGCGTTGATGTTATTACAACAGGAAACCACGTTTTTAGAAAAAGTAGCGTTTTTTCTTATCTTGATGATGAAAAAAACATTTTGCGCCCTCTTAATTTCCCAAGCGAGTGTCCAGGTCATGGCGACACTATTATTAAAATTGATGGGTATAAAATTCTTGTTCTAAACGTGCTTGGTCAGGCATACTTAGACGTGTCCGAATCACCATTTGTCGCAGTTGAAAAAGCACTTAAGAAAAACGAAGGTCTTTATGATTTTTGTGTGCTTGATATTCACGCAGAGGCAACAGGCGAAAAAAAGGCAATAGCATATAACTTTGCTGATAAAATCAGCGTAGCGTTTGGCAC
>JAZOCP010000186.1:0-5557 GCA_045596585.1 Eubacteriales bacterium | reverse complement strand
ATACCCTCCCCTACAATGCTTGATATAATTTTTTCTCTATTATTTGTGCATATGGTTATAAAATACGAGTAGCCAGCACCATAGTCAAAATTTTCAAGTCTGTTTTTCTTTCTTTTGGGCAGATTGCTTTCCATTTTTAGCCTAAATGCTCGCCTATCCATTTAAGCTGGTCGGCAGTTTTTGGCGCAATATGTCCCTCTTGGTAGGGGGCTACGTTATATGCAAAGACACCACCGTTTTCTTTTACCTTATTTATATAGTCAAGCACCTCTTCGTTAGTATAGCGAGGGGTTGGCTCGCCTTCCTTTTCGTGCACCCAAAAGTCGTCCATCCAGCAAAGAGAGAACCATTGTAGCCCACCCTCGCCCGAGAAGCATCCGTTTGGATATCTTGTGATATAGTTTTCCTCACCTGCTTGGTAGTCGGAAACACCCTTGCCCCAGTCACAGTCCCACTCTTCAATTCCCTTGAAGTTAAATGCAACTATTGAGTCGGGATTGCCAGCACGAAGCGCCTCTGCATAGCGCTTAAAATCATAGCTTGTGCCGTATCCGTGGCATAATCCCTCAACGTAACAGCAGTCAATCCACCACCCGTGAATTTTCTTTCCATATCTTTTAGAAATAGCCTCGGCAATTTGGTAGCAATACTCTGCGTGTGCTTCTCTGTTTGTGTAGGTGTAGGTTGCCTCTTGCCAAGGTGTGTCAGTACAGCCATCACCGTTGAAATAAAGCATTAGCTTTATGCCGTGAGGCTCAAGTGCATCGGCAATCTCCATAATAAGGTCACGTCTTGATGTATGATTTGGCAAAATTTCATCAAGCTCAGATAGTGGGAATGGCAGATGCATCTCGGAATGAGATGCGGTGAAAAACAAGAATTTTGCGCCACTTGCTACAACCTGACTAACAAAGGTGTTAAGGTCAAAATCCTCTACTGCCCTATGGTAATCCTTTTTCTCTCCCTTTTCAGGTAGTGTTGCTGTTGTCCAATGGCAAAACATGCCAAAGCCTGCTTTATAAAACCAATCTGTTCTTTGCATATATTTCCTTTTCTAATCCCTCCGTCAACTACGTTGCCACCTCCCTTTACAAAGGAGGCTAAAAAAATCTATTTCAAAATTGCTGTTTTAACCAGCAGATAGCTGAGATAATTTTTGAGAGATTTTACATTAATTTATTCAACTACTATTGTATTAATTGACTCGGCTGGCAATGTGTAGCTCTTGCCCTCAAGCTCAATTACCTTTTCCGTCTTGTATGGGTTGGCAACTATTAAGACCTTTTGTCCATTTGGGTTTTCAAAGCCTACGCACATACTGCTAAACTCACCATTTATGCGTATGTAGTGGGCGCCACGCTTTACAAAGTGTGAAAAATGCTTCATTAGGTAAAACTCTGGGGTGTAGTTAGGCTTTCCATCTACCACGTGCATAAGTGAGTTTTGGCACCAGCCCCATGTGCTTGAGGAATCCCCCTCAAGTGCAATATTCCAATACACATAAGCGCTTGCTCCGTGTCTGAAGTATTGGCGCATAAGCTCAAAAATGTACATCATATGCTCCCAAGAGTTCTCGCCACCACCACACTCACTTTCAGTTTGGATAATTTCAAGCTCTGGATAGTCGTCACGCGTTTGGTCAAGTGCATACTTTCCTGCCCATTGGTAGCCAACGCCCTTTATATATTTTCTTGCTTTTTCGTCTTGCATTGCATAGCCAAGATAGTTGTGGTATCTTGTATAGAATTTGCGGTGGTCACCCTCAGGGCCATTTATTGTGCCAAAGAAAATGTCAACGCCACATCCCTCAAGGGCTGGGCCTAAATATCCACCGATAAAGTCTGCCATTTTCTCTCCAGTCCATATGCAGGATGGGAAAACTTGATTTGAGCAAGGCTCATTTTGTGGGTGAATATGGACAAGGGGTACGCCATTTTCCTTATAAGCCTCTACATATTTTTTAAAATAAAGCGCATAAGCACGGTAGTTTTCAGGAGTTGGATTAAACACTCCATTTGAGTACGTATGCTTTGTCTTAAGCCATAGTGGTGGACACCAAGGAGATGCAAACATTTGCATATCATCCTGACGCTTAACGCCCTCTAAAATAAGTGGTAAAAGTAGCTTTTTGTCGCGCTCTATTGAGAAGCTTTTCATCTCATAGTCGCCATCACACTCGTTGTACGAATAAAAGTCAAGCGAAAAATCGCTTGCGCCTATAGGGGTGCGGCAGTAGTTAAAGTTACACTTGTCGCTATCAAAAAGCTCGTCTAAAAACCTTTCCTTTTCCTTAGGGTCAAGGCTGTTTAGCGCCTTAGCACCAAGCCCACTAAAGCAAGTACCAAAGCCACGGATTTTTTGTTTTTTCTCGCCAAAGGTGAGCTTAATACCGCCCTTTGCCTCCTTGCCCTCTTGCCATTTTTTATCTTTAGTTGTTGAAATTATCATATTTAGCTCCTTGATAGGTAATTTTCTCCATTATATCATAAACGTTTTCTATTTTAAAGAGGGTAAAAGAAAAAAAGGGAGTGTTACTCCCTTTCATTCATTATTCTGTCAAGCTCGGCTAATATTTCATCGTTTGGCTCTATTGTGGTAAGCTCAGCTTCCTCGCCAACAGAGGGCTCTTCTACCACTGTTGTACCAACATCGTAGGTTGTTATAATAACAAGCTCCTCCAAGACACCCTCCCAGCTGCCGCCTTGACGGAAGGTAACATATGAAACATATCCATTTTCGATTTTCAGCCTTAAATCATAAATTGTAGTATAGGAAGCTATAATGTCGGCAGAGTAAATTCCCGTTTCCTCGTCATAGCTAAGCTCTTTAAAATGGTTTTGCAGGTTAGGAACATTGAAATGAGAATATATGCTTTCTGTCTTTAACACTCCGTCATACTTAACCCAAACGCCGTTTTCTATTTGCAAGCTATATTCGTTATATCTATCTTGATAGTTAGTGAAATATGCGTTGCTCCAATTGGATATTTCGCCGTTTGGATATAGATACGTGATTGTGCTTTCTGTTGAGCCGATTTTATTACTTTCCTTGTTTATTTCGCTACCGTAGCCAATCGTGCCGTCTTGCTTTATGATAACCTTATCGGTTCTTGTGGTTAAATTATCGTTGTTGTGGTTAAAAAGCAATGCCTCAAGAAACTTATCATATGGTGTTTCGGGGCGGTTTTTCTGTGCGTAATCTATTTCGTCAAAGCTTGGCTGATTGTTTTCGTTTAAAATTATTTCAAGAGTGCAGTCACTTGGAATTTCTCCCTTGAAATAATCAATTTCAACACCATTTTTCTTTGTAGGCATCTCAATTACCAAATATTTATTTTGTTCTCTGTCGTAAAGTGCACTATCGTCTATTGTAAGCGTGAGCTTGCTTCCCTCAATGGTAAGAGGTCCAACAGAGGCAATATCGAAAAATGGTGCTTCTAAAATGATTATATATGAGTCCTCACCATAATAGCTATAAAGCCCTTTTATGTCCAAAAGATTTTTAAAATCCTTGAAATTACTATATTCGTCAAATATAATTGCGCGCCCACCAAGGTCTATATCTTCTATTTCTACAAGATCTATATAATAGCTATAAACACTTGTCTTATTGACAGTCAAGGGCTTAAAGGATGTTGATTCGCACTCAATGGTATTAGGGATTAAATAATACTCTGTTTGATTGAATTCAACATCGGGATACATCAAGTTCCCCGTATATTCGTATAGGTCGATTGATGCCTCACCATTTTCAATCTTAAAATTAGAAAAGCCCATATCAGTTATATATCTGCCACCATATTTTCTATGTATGACAAGAATATAATTATCTTCAAACACGCTTTTGTCTAGATAATTGGACTTTACAAGCTCAGAAAAATCATCATAGGTTTTAACTACCTTATAATAATCTCCAAAATCAGTTGGTAAATCTTTTGCAACATATTCGTATTGTCCATAATACTCAAGAACCTTTTTATAATATCTCTTTTCCTCGGTTTTATATGTGATTACAGGCTGTATTGCATTGTCTAATTTAGTATATGACGGGTTCGTGTTTGTTTCTGTATTTGTCGTGTTTGAATCATCTGTAGTTGTTTCCGATTTGGTGTCTGTGCTTGTTGTCGTGCTTGAATCGTCAGTGGTTGTTTCTGATTGGGGGTCTGTGCTTTCAAAAGTATTGCCACAGGCACTTAATATTAATGAAAGCGATATAATTAGTACAAGTAATATTGATTTCACCTTCATAGTGACCTCCTTTTTAAAAACAAGAATTGCTCCGTCACTAATAATGACGAAATTTGGCACGAAAAGGTTACGCTTTTTTTATTAATTCTTCAAATCTTCTTGCACTTCTTGCAAGCTCACAAACGCCTTCGAAAACGTTTTCCTTGCTGAAGGAATTTAAGTGTCTGTCTGCCTCAAGGGTGAGCTCACCCTTGTAGTCTATGTCCTTTAAGGCTTTTGCAATAGCGCCGAAGTCTATATTCATTGAAAATGGAATTTGGTGGCTGTCACCTAAGCAGTCATTGTCGTGAATGTGTAGCGCCTGTAATCTTGAGCCAAGGGCGCGTATCATATTTGGTGCACCATCGCCTGAGCCACGCATTTCGGCATGACCAAGGTCAAGACAAGCCACAAAATATGGGTCGTTTACTATATCAATATGCTTACAAAAATCCTCACTGGTTGAGCAAGCGGCAAAAGAGCTTGTAGGTGCATCCTTTTCCCAGTTCCACATATTTTCAGTTGCGATTTTTACGCCATGCTCCTTTGCGAAAGGAAGTAGCTCATTATACATCTTGGCATTTTCCTCGGCACTACCGTTATTATCAGGGTGAATTATGCAAATTTTACCCCCTGCAATGGCTGTACACTCAATCGCGCGCTTTAGGTAGTCCATGCCTACTATACGAGATGGAAAAGGCGCGTGGGATTGGTTGCACTCAATGCCACATTCGTCAGCTATATGACGTAGCTGATGGGCAAAATCGCGCCACTGGTTGCCATTTAACGGGTGATCATTTTCAATGATTTCCATAGTGCTCCAGTTTAAGCGAACCATTTCGAACATTGAAAAGTCCCAGCAGTCAAAGCCTGCCTTGGCAAGAAGCTCAATCGCCTTTTCCTCGCCCACGTGCCTTGACGTTGATTGAATTTCAGTAGATATTTTCATAATTATCCTCGCTTTAGTGCCATCAAGGGCAAAATATGTAACTTGTTACATATAAATTGTAGCATATATGTTAATTTTTATCAATGGGGAGGTGACTATTTTTTAAAATAAGAATTTTGAAAAAAGCTATTGACAATTAAGAATTTATGTGGTAATATATTAGTCGCAAATAGACGCGCCCGTAGCTCTGTGGATAGAGTGCCCGGCTACGAACCGGTAGGTCGCAGGTTCGAATCCTGCCGGGCGCGCCAAAACAAAAAAGCCACCCAAACGGGTGGCTTTTTTGTTTTCTTTTGGTGCGCTTGGCTTTTCGACCTGTCTTCAAGGCTTGCCTTGAATTAGGTTCGCAAGTGAAACGAAAGCCGTTGTCCACTTGTGAGCA
>JAZOCP010000185.1:0-7630 GCA_045596585.1 Eubacteriales bacterium | reverse complement strand
TCAGGCTACATCGGTGGTCTTAAAGAGGTTCAATATAAGACTCTTATGGCTACAAAGCCAGAGCTTGCTATGCAACTCGCAGTTAAGGGCATGCTCCCACACAACTCAATCGGCGATAAGTCCATCACAAGACTTAAGGTTTATGCTGGTGCAAACCACAACCAACAAGCTCAACAGCCAATCGCTGTTGAAGTAAAATAATCTGGAAAGGATAGAAGAATATGTATACAAGTGCTAAACCATATTTCTACGGAACAGGTAGAAGAAAGAAATCAGTAGCTCGTGTTCGTCTTTATCCTGGTACAGGCGTTATTACAATTAATGGTAAGAACATAGACGAATATTTTGGTCTTGAAACAATGAAACTCATTGTTAACCAACCACTTGAGGCAACAGAAACAGTTGGCAAGTACGACGTTGTTGCAAACGTAGTTGGCGGTGGCTTCTCAGGTCAAGCAGGTGCAATCCGTCACGGCATTTCAAGAGCTCTCTTAGTAGCTGATGAGGCTAACAGAGGCGTTCTTAAGGCTGCTGGCTTCCTCACACGTGACCCACGTATGAAGGAAAGAAAGAAGTACGACTTAAAGGCTGCTCGTCGCGCACCACAGTTCTCGAAGAGATAACATCAAAAAGCAAGACTTCGGTCTTGCTTTTTTGTTATCCTTGTGTGCAAAGCGAGTCGCAGATAAGTTATATTGCTTATATTCCAAAAGGTACACCACGTGTGTACCTTTTTCTATTTACATTTTATATTATATGTAGTATAATTAATGTAGCAAGGAGGGATAAAACAATGGTTTCAGGCATAATTTTTATTATAGTTGGTGCTTTGATAGTGGTTTTTGGCATCTTAAATATATGTGGCGTCATATCACCAGTTCATTTTTTTTACGGAAATGACGAAAAGAAACAAAAGGCGTTTTCTAAGCGTATTGGCATAGGTCTTATCATAACTGGTAGCTCTGTTTTCAGTAGCGCTGTGCTTATGGTAATCTCTGACATTATGGCAATGCAAATTTTAACCAATATTGCATTTTTCGTAATGCTTGCAGGCTTGCTTGTTGGTCTTGCTTTCACCATTATTTTAATTAAAATATATAATAAAAGAACATTTTAAAAAGAAAAAGACCCAAACGGGTCTTTTTTATGTAGGGGAGGGGCTTTGCCCTCCCGTTTTTTATTTAAGCATATTATCAAAGCCTCCATCTGACGAGGGAGGTGTCAACGTAGTTGACGGAGGGAGAGAAAATCTTAATTTAACATATTGTCAATAGCACGTCTTGCATTGGTCAAGGTGTACTCGTCAAGCACAATTTCCTCCCCACCAATACCGCGTACACAGTTATATACATCAACTAAGGTGGTAAGCTTCATATCCTTGCACACACATTCCTTTGAAAGAGGGTAGAATTTCTTATCAGGAAATTCAAATTGCAAATGTTGAACAATTGAGTTTTCAGTACCAATTACAAACTCATCCTTGTCACTTTTCTTTACATAACCCATAATAGCAGTTGTGCTACCTGCAAAGTCACATAAGGAAACAACCTCGTCATTACATTCAGGGTGTACTAAAATTAGTGCATTTTCGTGTTCTTTTCTTGCCCTTAAAACATCGTCCTTAGTAATTTGCTTGTGTACAGGGCAACCACCATTTATAAAGTGATATTTCTTGTTTGGCACGTTTTTCTTAACAAAAGCGCCAAGGTTAGGGTCTGGAATAAACAAAATTTCCTCATTTTCAAGGCCTCTTACAAGGTCAATAGCAGATGCGGAGGTAACACAAACATCACTTTCACATTTTAAACCGGCAGTCGTGTTAACATACGCAACAACGCTTGCCTTTGGGTGCTTTTTCTTTAGCGCCTTTAGCTCCTCAACGCTTAATTGCTCCGCCATAGGACAGCCAGCCTCACTATGAGAGAGAATAACCTTCTTTTCAGGAGAAAGAATTTTTACAGTTTCCGCCATAAATCTAACACCGCACATTAAAATAGTGCTTTGTGGCGCATCCTTTGCCTCCTTTGCAAGTCCAAAAGAGTCACCAACATAGTCGGCAACCTCGAGTATATCATGAGATTGATATGCGTGCGCCAAAATGCACACGTCATTTTTCTTCTTTAGCTTAATAATTTCCTTTTGTAAATCCTTGGTGTTTAACATAAAAACACCTCCTTGCCAAGATATTAAAAACATTATACTTTCTTTTTATAAAAAAGTCAATAAAAATTCAACTTATGTTGAAATATTAAGAATTTTGTGCTATAATATGTGCAATCTAATTAAAGAGGCTTCCAAAATAGGGAGGGATAAAATGAAAACAGACGTATTGATTGTTGGTTGTGGTTGCTCAGGACTTTACTGTGCGCTTAATTTACCACGCGACCTAAAAATTACAATTATTACAAAATCAATGACTGAAAGAAATGACTCTTTTTTGGCGCAGGGTGGTATTTGCGTACAGAGAGATGATGATGATTTTGACTCCTTCTTTGAGGACACAATGAAGGCAGGCCATTACGAAAACGACCCAACCAGTGTCGAAATTATGATAAAATCCTCACGTGACGTAATAAGTGATTTACTCTCTTTTGGCGTTGAGTTTTCTCGTGACGAAAATGGTGAATTGCTTTATACAAAGGAAGGCGCTCACTCTAAAAAACGCATACTCTTCCACAAGGACATAACAGGTAAGGAAATCACATCTAAGCTCCTTTCAGAGGCTATGTCAAGAGATAATATAGAGTTTTTTGAATATACCCCAATAATTGACCTTATCACAGAAAATAATGAATGTGTCGGTGCAGTTATTTTAACCCCAGAAAAAGAAATTAAAACAATAAATGCAAAATATGTAGTATTTGCCAGTGGTGGAATAGGTGGACTTTTCAAGCATTCAACAAACTTTAAGCACCTAACAGGTGATGCTCTTGCAATTTGTCTTGAGCACGGTATTGAGCTTAAAAATATCAGCTACATTCAAATTCACCCAACTACATTATATTCACAAGAGCCACACCGCCGTAAATTCCTAATTTCTGAGTCTGTTCGTGGCGAGGGCGCTAAGCTTTATAACAAGCAAATGGAGCGCTTTACAAACGAGCTTTTACCAAGAGATTTACTAACAAAGGCAATATATGAGCAAATGGAAAAGGATGGTACAGAGTTTGTTTGGGAGGATCTCCGCCCAATTCCAAAAAAGGAGCTTCGTGAGCATTTTCCTAACATAGTAAACCACTGTCACGAATTTGACTATGACGTTTCAAAGGAATGCATACCAGTTGTCCCTGCCCAACACTATTTTATGGGTGGAATTAAGGTTGACTACAACTCAAAAACATCAATGGATTACTTGTGGGCAGTTGGTGAAACTGCGTGTAATGGTGTCCACGGTAAAAACCGCTTAGCAAGTAACTCACTTCTTGAAAGCTTAGTGTTTGCAAAGCGTGCTGCAAAGGATATTATTAATACCCCAAGAGAAGAAAAAGAGCTACCCAGTGTCGATTTTTCTAAATATAGTGACATTCCAACACTAAAAGAGGGACGTAAGGCAAGGGTTCTAAACGAAATAGAAAAGGATAGGTTAAATCATGTTTGATAATGCTACATTAAAGCTAAAGGTTGACCCATTAATTTTAGGCGCACTTGACGAGGATATTACAAGCGAGGATGTGTCAACAAATAGTGTAATGCCAGAGTATCAGCTCGGCGAGGTTGACCTCATTTGTAAAGAGGATGGCGTACTTTGTGGCGCACAGGTATTTGAGCGCGTATTTACCTTAATTGATGATAAAACAGAGGTTGTTTTCTACAAAAACGATGGTGACGACATTAAAAAGGGAGAGCTTATTGCCAAGATTCGTGGCGATATTCGTGTACTTCTTTCTGGTGAGCGTACAGCGCTTAACTATATGCAAAGAATGAGTGGTGTGGCAACCTACACAAGACAGGTTGCAAGCCTATTAGAGGGTACAAAAACCACACTTCTTGATACAAGAAAAACCACGCCAAACAATCGTATTTTTGAAAAGTACGCAGTTCGCATAGGTGGTGGTAAAAACCATAGATATAACCTTTCAGATGGCGTTTTACTAAAAGACAACCACATCGGCGCTGCTGGTAGCGTTACTAATGCTATAAAAATGGCAAAAGCATATGCACCATTTGTAAGAAAAATCGAGGTAGAGGTTGAAAACCTTGATATGGTTAAAGAGGCAGTAATGGCTGGCGCTGACATCATTATGCTCGATAATATGACTCACGACCAATTAAAGGAGGCCATTGAGTACATAAATGGCAGAGCAGAGATAGAGGTTAGTGGAAACGTAACAAGAGAAAATATCAAAAGACTAACCGACCTCGGCGTTGACTTTATCTCAAGCGGTGCTCTTACTCACTCAGCACCAATTTTAGACCTTTCACTTAAAAATCTACACCCAGTTAAATAATAATTAAACAGGAGGAATTACCCTCCTGTTTCTTTAATAAAATATTGACAAGGGTACTTTAGCTATGATATAATACAGTTCACATTGTAGGAAGGGAGAAAACCATGGAGCTTGATTTTCAGTTCTTTTTTAGAAGCATACTTTTAGGCTTCGGACTTGCTATGGACGCCTTTTCGGTGTCTGTTGCTAATGGACTCAATGAGCCAAAAATGAAAGCACCCAAAATGTGTGGGGTCGCTGGCATCTTTGCATTTTTTCAGTTTTTAATGCCAATGATAGGCTTCTTCTGTGTTACACTAATTTCAAAGGTTTTTGGTGTATTTGAACAGCTTATTCCATGGATAGCGCTTTTCCTATTACTATTTATCGGTATTAAAATGATTATTGATACAGTAAACAGCAATGATAAGGAAGAACAAGAGGAGCACAAGACCGGCTTAGTAGCACTTTTGGTGCAAGGTATTGCTACCTCAATTGATGCACTTTCAGTTGGCTTTACAATTTCCGAATATAAGCCACTTGAGGCGCTTTTAGCTTGCTTAATAATTGGGGTGTTGACCTTTGGCATTTGCCTCGGCGGTATTTTTATCGGCAAAAAGGCAGGGGGTAAGTTTGCTGGAAAATCTGGCTACATAGGTGGTGCGATTTTAATTATAATCGGACTTGAAATTTTTATAACAAGTTGGTTCTAAAACGCAAAAAACGGACACAGGGTGTCCGTTTTTTTATTCAGTAGTGTAAACTCCAAGTAAATAATTTAGGCTATTATTTAGATAAGTCCTTGTATATTCTACTTGTAAATCCCAAGTGTCAAGTGCAGTTAATTCGTCATCGTTTGGCCATACAAAGGTACCAAGTATGCGCCATTTTAAGAAGTTTCTGTCTATGCTTGATCGGTTAGCATATAAATACTTATAGCACTCATCTAATTTTTTATTTATTTCATCGGACTTGTCAAGTAGCTTTTTTGAAACAAGCACCTTAAATTCATCAAACTGTAATAGGTAATTAAACCATACGTTTTCTTGCTTAGCCCAAAGTGTATCGTATTTCTTTGCGCCCTTGCTGTGACCGACAATTCCTAAGCTCCTGTCAAAGTCCCAAACAGGTCCACAATATAGCTTGTCTCCCTTGTCCTTATACATAAAGAAGCTTGCATAACCGACATCAACGCAGTTAAATAGCTCATGAACTATATAAGCATCAGAAAAGCTCTCAACATCTATAAGCTCACACACGGATTTATAGTCTTGACCCTTCAATGCATCAAGACATGTGGTTAAATAGTTAGAAATAAACTCTTTATATAAAGGAGAAAGCTCTTCGTTTTCCATACTTGGGGACTTGATTACATAGTATTTTCCATCAATTTCTACGTAATCGCCATCTTTTCTGCCATCAAGCTCAATTAAGTAGCCAGTATCTACGTCGTCCTCACTCTCGCTTATATCAATCTTGTTGCTTCTTACCTCAATTTGTTCGCAAAGAAGATATACACCGAGATACTCATTATTTAGATAAAGCTCAACAAACTGTACAGAGCTTGTAGAATTTATACTATCAAAAAGTGAAGCTATATTTTGTGCAAGAAAGTTTCTTGAAAGACTAAGGTCAGAGTAGTTTGTAAGTAGCACCCATTCTCTTGAATTACCTGCTCCAAACATATCTCTGCTTGAATTAAACTTTAATTTATAAGGCTTTTTTTCATATTCCCAGGTGGAATTTCCACGACCTCTTATTTTAGCAGAAACACCATCAAAGCAAAAACTCTCGGGTGCATTTGAAACACTAACATCACAAGAAAGATACTCACTTGTAGAGGTTACATCCTCGTAATTGTAGGTGTTTATCGATAAAATAGGGAAGGAAAGCTCCTCCTTTACAAATATAGCCTCTACCACCTCACTTTGTGTAGGTGTAAATACCATGCTTTCAGCTGTTTGCCCATTTGACCAATGAGAAAACTTGTAGCCTATGCGAGGCATTGCAGTAACTTGTGTCGTGCTATTGCCATCGAGTATATATTGATTTGACAATCCCGAAATTAAGCCACAGGAAAGGTCGGAAATAAAGTTTATCGTATGTATTTTTTTAAATATTGCTGTATATACTTGGCTACTTGCTACGGTGTCGGAGCGCTTAGCAGTAGTTAAGCCATCGTCCCAACCGATAAATTTATATCCATCACTTGCTATCGCAGTAACTGTACTTGTAGTAAAGGACTCAAAAGCACCTTGTCTTGAATCACCACTTATATAACCGCCCTCACCTGCTACATAACTAATACAAATGGTAGGTGTCTTTGTAAAATAAGCGGTAAATTGCTTGCTTTCACTCACAATATCGGACCTGTTTGGCAAGGTGTAGCCATCATTCCAGTGTGAAAACTCATATCCATCATTTGGAATTGCGGTAACAGTAGTGGTTTTTGCATAACCATTTTCATCGGTCGTTATCACCTGCTCACAATCACCACTAATTGTGCCACCCTCACTGGCTAAATATTTAATACTTAAGCTCTCTTTTTCTGCTACTTCATTATCAACACAACCACACAGTATCAAAAAAGCAGAGAATAGAACTAATAAAAAAGCAAATTTTTTCATAAAATCCTTCCTTATATATATCTATATATTATTATATATAATATTTTAAGAAAAAACAAGCAAAAAATAAAGCTCCTTGGAAAACAAGGAGCTTTAAAATTTTTAATTAGCCAATCTTTGCGCCATTAACCTTGATGCCAGGGCCCATTGTAGAAGCTACTGTGCAGCTCTTAATGTATTGTCCCTTTGCAGCAGCTGGCTTAGCCTTAATGATAGCACCGAGAAGAGTAGCGAAGTTTTCGCCAAGCTTTTCTGTACCGAAGGAAGCCTTACCAATTGGGCAGTGGATAATGTTTGTTTTGTCAAGACGGTACTCAATCTTACCAGCCTTAGCCTCTGTTACAGCCTTAGCTGTATCCATTGTAACTGTACCAGCCTTTGGGTTAGGCATAAGTCCCTTAGGACCGAGAACCTTACCAAGACGACCAATAACACCCATCATATCAGGTGTAGCGATAACAACGTCAAACTCAAACCAGTTTTCCTTTGTAATCTTTTCAACGTAATCTTCAGCACCAACGTAGTCAGCACCTGCAGCCTCAGCAGCAGCAGCCTTGTCACCACGAGCAAATACAA
>JAZOCP010000184.1:0-3017 GCA_045596585.1 Eubacteriales bacterium | reverse complement strand
AACTTGTCTTCCTAAGACCGCTTGGCCTCCGACTTGCTCACCGACTCATGGAGTGCTACAGGCTTAAAGAACATTTTTGGTGAACAAGTAAAGGTTACAGAGATGCAATCTGAGGCAGGTGCTGCTGGTACAGTACACGGCTCACTCGCTGCTGGTGCTCTCACAACTACTTACACAGCATCACAAGGCTTGCTCCTTATGATTCCTAACATGTACAAGATTGCTGGTGAGCTTCTTCCAAACGTAATCCACGTTTCAGCTCGTTGCGTAGCTTCACATGCTCTTAACATTTTCGGAGACCACTCCGACGTATATGCTTGCCGTCAAACAGGTTATGCTATGATGGCTTGCACAAACCCACAAGAGGTTATGGACCTTGGTGCAGTTGCACACCTTTCAACAATTAAGGGTAGAGTTCCTGTTCTTAACTTCTTCGATGGCTTCCGTACATCACATGAAATTCAAAAGATTGAGGTTTGGGACTACAAGGACCTTGAGGAAATGGTTGACAAGGATGCTATCAATGCATTCCGTTCACGTTCAATCAACCCAGAGCACCCAGTTCTTCGTGGCTCAGCTGAAAATGGTGACATCTTCTTCCAACACAGAGAGGCTTGTAACCAATACTACGATGCATTCCCAGCTATCGTAGAAGACTACATGAATAAAGTAAACGAGAAAATCGGTACTGACTATAAGCTCTTTAACTACTACGGTGCACCAGATGCTGAAAGAGTTATCGTTGCCATGGGTTCAGTATGTGACGTTTGCGAAGAGGTTATTGACTACCTAACAGCAAAGGGCGAAAAGGTTGGTCTTGTTAAGGTAAGACTATATCGTCCATTCGTAGCAGAGAAGCTTGTTGAGGCTATCCCAGCTACAGCTAAGAAGATTGCTGTTCTTGACAGAACCAAGGAGCCAGGCTCACTTGGTGAACCACTTTACCTCGACGTTGTTACATCACTCGCAATCAAGGGCGTTAACGCTAAGGTTGTTGGTGGTCGTTATGGTCTTGGTTCAAAGGATACAACACCTGCATCAATCTTCGCAGTATATGAGAACCTAAACGCTGACGAGCCAAAGGCTAACTTCACAATCGGTATCGTTGACGACGTTACTGGTCTATCTCTTCCTGAAACAACAAACGTTGACACCAGCGCTAAGGGAACAATCTCTTGCAAGTTCTGGGGTCTTGGTGGTGATGGTACAGTTGGAGCTAACAAGAACTCCATTAAGATTATCGGTGACTACACAGATAAGTTTATTCAAGCTTATTTCCAATATGACTCAAAGAAAACAGGTGGTGTTACAATTTCACACCTTCGTTTCGGCGATTCAGTAATTAAGAGCCCATATTACATAACAAAGGCTGACTTTGTTGCATGTCACAACCCTTCATACATGCTCAAGGGCTACAAGATCGTAAATGACGTTAAGCCAGGCGGTACATTCCTCCTTAACTGCCAATGGACAGAGGAAGAGCTTGATGCTCATCTCCCAGCAGAGGTTAAGAAGTATATCGCTGACAATGACGTACAATTCTACATTGTAAACGCTATTGACAAGGCTATTGAAATCGGTATGGGTAAGAGAACAAACACAATTCTCCAATCCGCTTTCTTTGCACTTGCTAACATTATGCCTATCGATGAGGCAATCGAAAAAATGAAATACATGGCTAAGAAGTCCTACTTAAAGAAGGGCGAGGCTGTGGTTGAAATGAACTACAAGGCAATCGACGCTGGTAAGGAAGCACTCGTTAAGGTTAACGTTCCTGCTTCTTGGAAGACAGTTGAGGTTACTAATGTTAAGGAAAGAGTTGAGGGCAAGCGTCCTGAGCTTGTTAAGTATGTTGAAAACGTACTTCTCCCTGTATCTAAGATGGAGGGTGATAAGCTTCCTGTTTCTGCATTCGTTGACTATGTTGACGGTACATTCCCACAAGGTGCTGCTGCTTATGAAAAGCGCGGTGTTGCAGTTACTGTTCCAGAGTGGATTCCAGAAAACTGTATCCAATGTAACCAATGCTCATATGTATGTCCACACGCAACAATCCGTCCATTCGCTATGAACGCTGATGAGGCTGCAAACGCTCCTGAGTCAACAAAGTTCACAGCTAAGATGATTGGTAAGGGATGCGAGGACTACAAGTTCACAATCGCTATCAGCCCACTTGACTGTATGGGTTGTGGTCTTTGTGTAAACGTTTGTCCAGTTGCTCTTAAGGCTAAGGCAAACGGAACTCCAGAAAAGACGCCAATTAGAATGGTTCCACAAGCTACTCAGCTTGACCAACAAGCAGCATTTGACTATGCAGTTGCAAACGTTTCAAAGAAGGAGCTTCCATTTAACGAGGTTTCAGTTAAGGGTAGCCAATTCAACCAACCATTACTTGAGTTCTCAGGCTCATGCGCAGGTTGTGCTGAAACATCATATGCACGTCTTATCACACAGCTCTTTGGTGAAAGAATGTACATCTCTAACGCAACAGGCTGTTCATCCATTTGGGGTGGCTCAGCTCCTGCTACACCATACACAGTAAACAAGGATTCTCTCCGTGGTCCAGCTTGGGCTAACTCACTATTTGAGGACAACGCTGAGCATGGTCTTGGTATGTACCTTGGTCAAAAGACTCTCCGTGAAAAGCTAATCCGCAAGGTTGCTGAAATGGCAGAGAGCGAAAAGGCTTCTGACGAATTTAAGGCAGCAGCAAAATCTTACCTCGACACAGTTGACGACGGTAAGGCAAACGAGACAGCTACAAAGGCACTCATCGTTGAACTCGAAAAGGCAGAGGCTGCAGGATGTCCAACAGCTAAGGAAGTACTCGCTGAAAAGACCTACCTCGCTAAGAAGTCCGTTTGGATCTTCGGTGGTGACGGTTGGGCTTACGATATCGGCTTCGGCGGTCTTGACCACGTTCTTGCTTCAGGCGAAGACGTTAACGTAATGGTATTCGATACAGAGGTATATTCAAATACAGGCGGACAAGCATCAAAGGCTTCTAACCTCGGTCA
>JAZOCP010000183.1:0-7801 GCA_045596585.1 Eubacteriales bacterium | reverse complement strand
ACGATCCGACTTGGAAGCCTATAAAGCTCAGAATAAAAGCCAACCTCTTGACAGCCCTTTTCCTTGTTTGCAACATAAACCTTAGATGCAGGGTCCTCACCAACTATAATTACAGCCAAGCCTGCGCGTCTACCATATTTGTTATATAGCTCCTCGGTTTCCTTTTTTATCTCTTCTCTTACACTTGCAGAAACAAGCTTACCATTAATTATTTGTGCCATTTTTAACCTCGGTCTTGTTTTTCTTTATTTTTTCCTTGAATTTTTCCCAAATATCAATGTTTTTCTTCACAAGCAACACGCGTCTTGTAATTAAGAACGCCATTAGTAGTGTACCTGCTAAAAATGTTACAACTGCAACAAATATAGATGCTCTAATTACGCCTGGAATTAACCATAAGCTATCAGTTCTTAAGCCCTCAATAAACATTCTTCCAAAGCCATACCACATCATATAAAAGGCAAAGAAAAATCCATCAATGTGCTTTTCCTTAGCTACCTTTAAAATAAGGGTTGCAACTATTAGTGTGCCAATCATTAATAATACACCGATAATATTCCAAAGTGATTCATATAGGAAGGTTGGATGCACACCAACTTCACCAGCATTAATTGCCTCCTCGGAATAGCCCAATTCAAAAAGATAGCTTGCAAATTTCGGCGAACACATTCTCCAAGGAAGTGTTGTTGACTCACCATACGCCTCAATGTTAAAGAAGTTGCCCCATCTACCAAGCACCTGTGCAAATAATACCGCAGGTACTGCTATATCAAGGATTTTCATTGTGTTCATTTTCTTTATATAAGCAATTATCGCAATAGAAATACCACCTGCAATTACGCCACCATAAATTGCAAGACCGCCATTCCAAACAGAAACAACATCATATAAAAATGCAATTATGTGACCACCAAAGAAATCAAGGGTTTTGTGCATACCAGAAATATATATTTCGTTATCAAAGTAGCTACCACCCGCTTGTGGCTGTATCATATCAAAAAGCACGAAATAAAGACGTGCGCCTACAATTGACATAGGCAAAACCCAAACTGCGTAATCAAGCACTATATCAAGCTTGATTTTGTTAGCAAAAAAGCGCCAAAAAGCATAACCAACAGCCAAAAGCATACCAAATGCTATTATTACTGCATAAAAATGAAGCTCAAAGGAATCAAAAAGTGTAATTGAATTTTTAACTGTAAATTCACCTATTCCAAGTCCTGGAAATGAAAGCTTATTCATCCTGCTCCTTTCCAAGAGGCTCAACCACGCAAAGCGCGTAATATTCCTCTTTAAAGCTATTATTAAATAGCTCCTCAACATATTCATACGTGATAGAATTTATAATTTCAGGAGTATCAAGAATATCTGCACCATCAAAATAGTTAAACATAAAGTTATTGCCTATGTCCTCAACAGAGTCAAATGATTTTATATTTGATGCATAAACAGTTCTCTTAGAAAGCTCAAATGCCTCCTTATCAAGTCCTTTTTTCTTTGTTTCTTCAATGTAATCAAGGAACATAGAATATACCTTATCAGGGTTGCTTGATTCTGAAGAAATTACATTGAAGGAATAGTTTTTGCCAACCTCACAGCCACTTGATAAGTCCTGTGCAATTAGATTTTGAGAATAAAGGTTGTTATAAAACTCAGAGGATTGAGAAAATAATATCTCGTCAAGAATTTCAGTTGCGTATGCCTTCTTTGTTCTTTCCTTTGGCTCTTTTGGAATATCTGAGTCCTTAATTCCAATTGAAAAAAGTGGCTTTGAAACATCAAGCTTACATACTGTTTTCTTTTTATAAACCTCACGTGGCTCGTTTTCAGACTCTGGGTCTCTTACAATATTAAATGGCTCAGCGACAGAAAGAATTTTATCACATGTTGCCTCAATGCGCTCAAGGTCAACATCACCACATATACAAAGTGTCATATTGCGTAGGTTGTAGAAAATATTATAGCATTTATAAAGAGTTTCAGCTGTTATTTCAGCTATTGACTCAACTGTGCCTGCTACATCTATTCTCATTTTATTTTCCTTATAAAGAGCCTTCATAAGCTCTCTGTGCATTCTAACACCAGGATGGTCTTCATACATTTTAATTTCTTGACCTATAATGCCCTGTTCCTTTTCAACAGTTTTTTCTGTAAAATAAGGATGGGTTACAAAATCAAGCAATATTTCAAGGGACTCATAAAAATTCTCTGTACAAGAAAAGATATAAGCTGTTATATTATTTGAGGTAAATGCGTTTGCATTTGCGCCTGTTTTTGCATATAGCTCAAATGCATCAATACCATTCTCACACTCAAACATTTTATGCTCAAGGAAATGTGCAATTCCATCTGGAACAACTGTAAATTCCTTGTCGTCGGCATGCTTGAACTTATTATCAACAGCACCATATCTTGTAGCAAAGATAGCATATTTTGTTGTCATTTTTTTAGGAAAAACAAACACCTCAAGGCCGCTTTTATGTGTAAAGGTGAAATATTTTTCATCAAGCATTTGATTTTCTTTTACCTTAAAATCAGCCATTTTTGTCCTCCCCTTTTAAGAAATATACTGTATCAAGTGTAATTTTTTCACTAATTCTTTTTATATCATCAATAGTTGCTTTCTCGATTTTTTCAATTTCAAGCGTTGGTGTTGTGCTAATACCACATAAGCCTCTGAAGAACACCCATGTTTCCATAGCCTCAGCACCATCATAAATCGAAAGAAAACCATTTTTAATAGACTTCTTTGCGCTTTGCAGCTCTTCGTCTGTAATATCGCCATTTTTCACAGCATCAAGCTGTTCAATAATAGCTTTCTTTGCAATTTCCTTGTTTTTTGACTCAATACCCGATGAAACAACCATTATGCCTGTTTTTTGGCTAATTGCTGAGCGACAATAGTAGCAAAGACTCATTTTCTCTCTAACGTTAATAAAGAGCTTAGCAGTTGGCGAGCCACCATAAATTTCATTAAACAGTTGCATTAGGTGGTACTCATTTTGCTTGTAGTCATAGCCTGTTCTAAAGCCGAGCACAAGCTTGCCTTGGCTAACCTTTTCCTCATCAACAACCTCTTTCACCTCGCCAGGTTGTAGCTTGATATTTACATCATCAACATCAACTGGATTTCTTTCAATATCAAAAAAACGAGCCTTGATTTGCTCAGCAACTGCCTCAATATTTGCTTTGCCGACAAAATAAATTTGAATTTTGTAGGTTGAAAGTGCTTCCTTATATGCTAAATAAAGTGATTCAGGGGTGATTTTTTTGACATCCTCTATCTCACCCATTTTAGATATACCAAATACCTCGTCCTTGCACATTTCGCTCATAAGGCTTTTTATGGCGTATGCACCCTTATTGTTCACCTCAGCATCAATTGTATCAATTAAATTGATTTTTTCGCCCTTTGTAAACTCGCTATCAAAAGCACCATTTACAAGATATGGGTTAAATATCATTTCAAGAAGTAAGTCAACTGTCTCCCTTGTAACATCTGTATCCTGTGTATATCTATCATTTAGCATATTTGCCTTCATGCCGAAGATTTGATACTCGCCAAATGAGTCATTTCTTGCAACAATATCACCAGAATATAGATACTGTAAGCGCTTATTTATATGCGCCTGTGATGGGTATTTTTGAGACGCGCGCATTAAAATAAGAGGTATCATCGCATTATAATGCGCTTTTTCCTTTGAAAGAGGCGCAATAAAATTAAATGAAAAATAGTTTGTTTTAAATTTGTCTGTTTCTATATAGTTAAGGATTACTCCGTTTGCAATATCAAAGGATTTATTTATCATTTCTTTCTCCCTTTTGGTAATTTTAGACATTAGTATAATTTTACTACATTATTGCTCGTTTTTCAATATTTTTCTTTACTTTTGTTATTATTTATGTTAGAATAAATTTATATTATAGTTTATGCGATAATTTATTAACATAGATTATTATATTATTAGCAATTAAATAGGAGTTTAAAATGAGCGAAATGAAAAATGTGGTTAATGCATATTTGCCAAATGAGGTCTTTGTTTCCTGTGAGCCTCTTGGTAATGGTCACATCAACTCAACATTTTTAGTCACTACTGACAGAAACAGATACGTATTACAAAAAATCAACACTAATATTTTTAAAAATGTTGATGGGCTAATGTCTAACATTCAGGCTGTAACCCATCATATAAGAGAAATGGCACGTGAAGAGAGTATTGACCCTACTCGCGCTACCCTACACTTTATGCTTGCGCCAAACGGAAAAAGATATCTTGATTACGATGGTGAAACATATAGAATTTACAAATATATTGACAAGGCATATACCATTGAGCAAATGGAAAATTGCGAGGACTTTTATCAAGCTGGAATTGCTTTTGGAAAATTTGCAAAGGATTTAAGCACATTTGATGCTTCCTGTCTTGTTGAAACAATTGTAAATTTCCACAATACCGTTTCAAGATATAATGATTTTGAAAAGGCTGTTAGCGATAATATCTCAGGTAGAGCTAACGAGGTTGTGCCAGAAATTGAGTTTGTACGCGCAAGAGAAAAATTTACACATATGTTTGTAGATAGGCTAAATGATGGCTCCTTGCCTGTGCGTGTTACACATAATGATACTAAACTAAATAACGTGCTTTTTGATGAGAAAACTAACCTACCATCAACAGTTATTGACCTTGACACAGTTATGCCAGGCTCATATCTTTATGATTTTGGTGATGCAATCCGTTCGGGTGCTACCCATGCTACTGAGGACGAAAGGAATCTTTCAATAGTTGACTTTGACCTTGGTCTTTACGAAGCATTTACAAAGGGTTATCTTTCCATGTGCAAGGACTCACTCACTGATGTTGAAATTGAGCTTTTACCTTATGCATCAATTATGCTAACACTTGAGTGTGGTATTAGATTTTTAACAGACCACTTAAATGGTGATACATACTTTAGAATTCACCGTGAGGGACACAATCTTGACAGATGTAGAACTCAATTCAAGCTCGTTTCTGAGATGGAGAAAAACATTGATAATATGAAAACAATTATCAAAAAATATTTATAAAAGTTAAGCCGTTCAAAATTGAACGGCTTTAATTATTAAAACACCCAAGGCAAATGCCTTGGGTTATTTTACGTGTCGCTTGTCATACTTCTTTTAAAGAAAACTATTGATAAAACAGCGCTTGCAAGTAGGAATATCATAATTGGTATAATTCCAAGCTTGGCAACACTGTCAAACTGATAAACTTCTCCAAAGCTATTTAGGGAGGCAGTAGCCACTCTGCCAATATAAACCGATGGGTAAAATGGCAAAAGTCTGCAAATAAGCTCAAATTTTCCCATTGTCTCAATAGGCATCCAGCATCCTCCCAAGATACCCGCTACATTAATAAAAAGTGAGCAAACTCCTGGTGCTGACTTATCACTAAAAAGTATGCCAAACAAGATTCCTAAAAACACACAAATAAGAAGCACTGGAAGCTGGCTTAGTACCATAAGTATAATTCCTGTAAATGATACAAATACAGTTTTTGCTATTAAAGAAATAATTATACCGCAAATAATGCAAGTGAGTGTTTGCATAGTGCCAATTATAATTCCAACAAAAAAGTAGCCTAAAATAAAGTGGTACGAACGCATTGGCGTTGAATATAACCTTTTTAGGAAGAAGGTTTGTCGATCCTTTGAAACTATTTGCGCCAAAGCGAGCATAACAAATGAATAGGAAAACATAATTATTGCTGGCAACAGCGACTTCATTTCAAACATTGGGGTGTTGCCACCTGTATAATTATTTATAATTTGAAATAATGCAAGCATAATAATAGGAAATGCAAGACAAAAGATACAAATAACCGGATCTCTTAATATTTCCTTGAAATTTCGTTTCGTGAAGTTTAAAATTTTATTCATTTTCTCCCTCCGAAAGTAGCTTTATAAATGCATCCTCAAAGGTCGTGGAACACGTTGTTTCTTTTATCTCTTGAATTCTCCCTACCTTTACTAAATTACCCTTTGAAAGTATTGCTACTCTTTGACAAAGATTCTCAATCTCCTCAAGATAGTGAGAGGTTAAAATTATTGTTGTACTCTTTTGCAATTTTTTAATAATTTGCCATAGCTCACGTCTGGAAAAGACATCAAGTCCAAGAGTTGGCTCATCAAGAAACAAAATTTTTGGCTTTGAAATTATCGCAACTGCAATCGAAAGGCGCCTTTTATAACCGCCCGAAAGTGTTTTAGCTTTTTGAGAAAGCACACTTGAAAGATCAAAGTCATTTATTAATTCGTTTATAATTTCACTATTGTTTTTACTGTAAATATTCGCAAAAAACTCTAAATTCTCTTTCACAGTCAGGTTGTTAGCAATCGCCGTTTCCTGCGGTGAAACTGCTATAATCTCCTTGATTTTTTCAGCATCTCTTTCAATGTCAAACCCATTAATTACGACACTCCCACTTGTTTTTTTGGAAAGAAGGCAGAGAATTTTAATAAGAGTTGTCTTTCCTGCTCCATTTACGCCCAAGAGGCCAAAAAGCTCACCCTCATTGATTTCCAATGAAACATCCGAGAGCGCCTTTTTTGTTTTATAACACTTAGTTAAGTTTTCAATACTAATAATGCTCATTTTGTTGCCTTTCCTAAAAATAAAAAATTTCCTCAAAGCTAACCTCAAGAGCAATACAAAGAAGCAAAGCAAGCTTAGCTGACGGATTAAACACGCACTTTTCAATTGAAATAATGGTTTGGCGGGTTGTTCCAACCATTTTTGCAAGCTCGTCTTGAGATAGCTTTTTCTCTTTCCTTAGCTTTTGCAAATTGTTTTTTAAAATTAACTCGTTATTCATTATAATACTCCTATACTAAAAAGAATATATAATGTTATCATTGTAATTGCACCTATTGCCTCTAAAACTGCACCTATAAGCACCTGCCAAGGTCTTTTAGCAACAAAATATTGGCAGAAATAAAATACACTAGCCCAAGTAAAGCAAATTGCACCAAAGGCATAAACCGCTGTTCTATTGCCTTTAAATCCCTCGCTAAACATAAATACAACAGCTAAGATACCCGTTGATATAATAGCTATCCAGTTTGACTTTGATACCTTTTTACGTTCCATTTCCCCTATTTTATCTTTATTTTCTTGTGCTTTTTTTAAAATCTCATCCTTTTCCATAAATAATTCCTCCTTAGATATAGTAAAATAAACAAAAAATTATTTTGGATTGATTTTGTCAAGTTTACTTTACATTTTCATTATATACTATCAAATCAAAAATGTCAAGTATTATTTACATTTTTGTTGAAAATTTTGAAAACAAAAAAGGCACACCGTATTGGTGTGCCTTAAAAATGCTCATTAAAAACCGAACAAGGTAGAATTAATGAAACTCAACGATTTTGTCTTGAATGATTGAACCGTAAAAAGTAGTTCAAGCTTTCGGTCTATTAGTATCGGTCAGCTGAATACATTACTGTACTTACACCTCCGACCTATCAAACTCGTAGTCTACAAGTGACCTTATCAACTTAATGTTGGAGATATCTAATCTTGAGGTGTGTTTCACGCTTAGATGCTTTCAGCGTTTATCACATTCGCACGCGGCTACCCAGCTATGCCCTTGGCAGAACAACTGATGCACCGGAGGTGCGCTCGACCCGGTCCTCTCGTACTAAGGTCAACTCCTCTCAAATATCTTACGCCCACGACAGATAGGGACCGAACTGTCTCACGACGTTCTGAACCCAGCTCGCGTACCACTTTAATCGGCGGACAGCCGAACCCTTGGGA
>JAZOCP010000182.1:0-16549 GCA_045596585.1 Eubacteriales bacterium | reverse complement strand
GTTATGCCAAGGACAACTGCTGTCGAGGTTGAATCCTGTGAGTAGCCCTTTGAGGTGACAAGTGCTGGGATTTCAGTTGTTTCACCGTGTGTACAGCCCTCGTTTGTACAGCCTACAAGCCTTTTACCTACGTTTATAAATCCGTTATCGTATGATAATTTTTCGGAGATATTGTGGCTTGGGTTTGGAAGTGCATTGTAAATTTTGCAAACCTCACAGTGTCCAACGCAAGGATTTATTTCGCTATATGAGATATGCTCACCATAAAAATCACAGTAGGTTTTAACTGATGCATAGTATTTATAGTTGTTGTCGTTCTTATTGTTACCAGCCATATATCTTGTTTCATGGGAAATAATTTCCTCTGCTGTATAGCCAGAGAGGTCATCAACCAAAATAACAAGCTTTAATTTATCACCATTTCTGTTCCAGGTAAGGCGTGGGTCAGTCTCATCTGAAAAGGTTATTGCGTTATTTAAATAAATTGTGCAGTCCTTACCATTCACCGCGTTCATTGCACAGCTTCTCACAACAGATGTTGAGCCTCTATGGAAAACAATAGTTGTTAAAGAATTACAGAAGAAGTTTCCTGACAACTCATTATTTTGACCATAGAAGTGAACCTCTGTAAGGCTGGTACAGCCACTTAGGAAGCCACCCTTGTTTTGTGGCTCATATGCTCTTTCAAAAAAGCTGAGCTTTTGTAGTGCACTATAGCCAGCTAAGTTTCCTTGTGAACTAGCACCATCTGCTAAAACAGGAACGTGGAATTCAATTTCTGTTATTTGTGTGTGAAGGCTTGTTTTTGTGTCAGTATCCTTCTCTGAAATTGGATATACTGGCAAGGTATTTCCCCAGCCACCAGCCAATCTACAAAAGGAATAAGTTGAAAGGTCATACTCTGTTCCATTTGAATGGGTAAATTTAATTGCAGGAATGATGATTTTTGTAATAGAAGTATCATAAAGATAGATTTCTGTAATATTACAATTGCCTCCTGTTTCAAATGGATTTTTTACATTAATCTCGTATGCAATATCCGCGCTACCAGCCTCAACCTGCTCTCCCTTTGAATTTACATAGGCAGTTTCGGCAGATATAGCCAATGCAAAGAGACACATTGCCATAGCTACAAATAGTAATGTGGTTAATAATTTCTTTTTCATTATTAGTTCTCCTAAAACTATAAATAATATCTTCACATCTATATTATCATATTATGATACGTTTGTCAATATTTTTCTCATTTTCAAAAAAGTGGCACCCACTGTCTAAAAAAGAGCCCAAAACAGGGCTCTTTTTATATTAAATTTAGACACAGGGTCGCGTTTTTTACTTTCTTCCTCTGCCTGCAAAGAGTGAATTTATAATCGTTATTAGCATAACTCCAACATCGGCTAAAACAGCTATTGTCATTGGGAAATTAGGTAAAATTATACTTAATAGTGCTATTGTTAGCTTTGATGCTATTGCAAAGGCAATGTTGCCAATTACTCTTCTTTTTGTGTTTTTAGCTATTGAAATAGCCTTTGGAATTTTCTCAAGGTCGTCATTTGAAATTACAAGGTCACTATGCTCTTGGGCAGCATCTGTGCTTACTGTGCCTATTGCAATTCCAACATCTGCGCGAGATATACATGGTAGGTCGTTTATACCATCACCACAATAGCCAATCTTTACATTCTTTGTATTGCTTACTATATCTTCAAGTGCATCAAGCTTTTCACCTGGTAAAAGCTGTGAATATGCACCATCTGCATATAGTGTGCTTGCAACCATATCAACCTTGCTCTTTTTGTCACCACTTAAGATGTATATTTTTTCGATGCCATTTTCTCTTAGCTCATCAAACGCCTTTTTGCCATTTGATTTTATGTTATCACCAACACCGATGTAGCCTATGCATTTTCCATCAAGTGAAACGTAAATATTCGCCTGTGAGTTATATGCACAGTCACCAATAAACCTATGGCTACCTGCTTTAATTTTTCCATATTTAGAGTCGCACTCAACACCATAGCCAATTTCTTCTCTGTAATTTTCGCCCGCTTGAACTGAGAGCTTAAAGCGCTTCGCCTCTCTTAAAATCGCCTCTGCCATTGGGTGATTTGATTTTAATTCTGCGATTGCGACAATTTCAAGTAGCTCCATCTTTGTTTTCCCCAAGAAGGACTCAACCTTTGTTACGCGAAGGTCACGCTGTGTTAGTGTGCCAGTCTTATCAAAGACCATTGTATTTAGGGATGCAAGTGACTCTATTGTTTTCGAGCCCTTAATTAATATTCCCTTTCTTGACGCGTAGCCAATTGCACAGAAATAAGCAAGAGGCACAGATATTACTATTGCGCAAGGACAAGAAATTGCAAGAAGTGAAAACGCCTTATACATCCAGTCAATCATATTTTGACCTGCAAGTGCTGGAATAATTGCAACTAAAATAGCAAGTCCTATTACAACTGGGGTATAAATTTTTGCAAACTTCTTTATAAATAGCTCAGCCTTTGATTTTTTCGCGCCAGCCTCAAGAGAAACATCTATTATTCTTTGAACCATGCTCTCCTTGCTCTTTTTAGTTACCATAATAGTAAGAGCGCCATTTATATCAAGATAGCCAGCATAAACCTGTGCGCCAGCTCTTACGTTTAATGGTACACTCTCGCCTGTTACAACCGAGGTATCAAGGTCAGCTATGCCCTCTATTATTTCACCATCAAGTGGAATTCTCTCACCTGAATAGACCTCAATTAGCTGTCCTACCTCTACGCTCTCAACAGGGACGTGCTCTCCTGTTTTTAAACGAGCCTTGCTTGGCTTAATCTCATAAAGAGCCGCAACTGACCTTTTTGAGTAGGCACTTGCTATCATTTCAATAAATTCGCCAAGGTAGTAAAGAACAACAACCAATGCAGCCTCCATAAACGCATCTGTTACTATTGCGCCAAGGGTTGCTATGGTCATTAGCATTTTTTCACCAACCTCACCCTTTAAGATTAGCTTTTTAACAGCTAAATAAATAACCTTATAGGCATTTAGGAAATATGCTATTAAATATAAGATAAATGATGTCTGCTCAGAAAATCCGTTTAGAATCAATCCTGCAATGATAAGGCAAACGGAAACCAAAATCCTTATTACCATTGCCAAATTTTCACGCATGAGCTTTTTCATTTTTATTCTGCAATGTGCTCCATACCACAATCTATTATTGTTCTAACATGTTCATCTGTGAGTGAGTAAATTATATTTTTGCCCTCGCGACGGGTTTTAACCAAGTTGCTTGTTTTTAAAATGCGAAGCTGATGTGAAACAGCTGACTGTGAAATTGACAAAAATGCGGATATTTCAGTAACACACATTTCGCTTTGTGTAAGTGCGCAAAGAATTTTTACGCGTGATGCATCACCGAAAATTTTATAAAGATTTGCAAGCTCCTCAAAAAGCTCACTATTACGGGTGATTGCGCCTTGAATTTTTGAAATTGAATTTTCCATTTTTCTTTCTCCTCATACTCTTTCATTCGCTCAGTTGCTTATATGAGCAATTGTTCATATATTCATTATATGCTACCAAAAAGCTTTTGTCAATAGTTTTTTCAATATTTTTTCGTCTTTTTCTTACTTATTTATAAGTAATTTGTTGATTTTATGGTGCTTTATTGATATAATGAACTTAACTTTGATATTTCTTTATTAAGGAGCTTTTTATGCTTAATAACTCAAAATGGATTTCCTATCCAACTGACGAAAAATATGCTTGTCCTGTTTTTAAAAAGGTGTTTTCTAAAAAGGGAGAGGTTAAAAGAGCTACTATAAAAATGACCTCTCTTGGTTGCTACCATGCAACTCTTGGTGGTGTGCAGATTGGTGACTTTGTTTTAGCGCCTGGCTGTACCTCAAATAAAAGAACTCAGGTTCAAGTGTATGATATTACTAATTTAATAAAAGAAGAAAACGAGCTTTTAGTTACCCTTGGCTATGGTTGGTTCAAGGGCAGAATAAACTGCAGAAACAACAAAGAAAACGGCGATATGCTTTTGTCTCTCATTTGCGAAATCGAGCTTAAGTACAAAAATGGTGAGACGGAATATATTTATTCTGACAAGGATTGGGAATGCGCTCTCTCCAAAATTACATTTGCTGATATTTATGATGGTGAGCATTATGATGCAAATTACGAGGAGAATTTTGTCCCTGTAAAGGTGCAAAGCTACTCAAAGGAGCGTTTGGTGCCACAACAGGGTGAAAAAATTGTCGAGCAGGAAATTATTAAGCCTCATCGAATTTTTAAAACCCCAAAGGGTGAAACCATAATTGACTTTAACCAGAACCTAACTGGCTATTTTGAAATTTCTCTAAATGCCAAGCGTGGTGATATTGTAAAATTCAGCTGTGCCGAGGTTCTTGACAAGGATGGCAATTTTTATAACGAAAACTATCGTTCTGCAAAGAGTGAGTTTATTTATATTGCCAAGGACGGTTATCAGACTTACAAGCCAAAGCTAACGTTCTATGGATTTAGATATCTAAGGGTTGATAACTTTCCTTGTGAAATTACCGAGGACAATATAAAGGCTATTGTTGTGCACTCTGATATTAAGCGCACAGGCTACTTAAATTCTTCATCTCCACTTTTAAATAAGCTATTTTCAAATATTATTTGGGGACAAAAGGGCAACTTTCTTGATATCCCAACTGACTGTCCACAAAGAGATGAAAGAATGGGCTGGACGGGAGATGCACAGGTGTTTGTAAGGACTGCCTCATATAACTATGATGTTGAAAAATTCTTTACAAAGTGGCTAACTGATTTAAGGCTTGACCAAACAGAAAACGGTGGCATACCACACATAATTCCTCAGTATTGGGACGATAACAAAACAAGCTGTGGCTGGGGCGATGCCTCAACAATTTGTCCTTGGCAAATTTATTTGACCTATGGCAATATTGATATACTAAAAAAGCAATATAAATCAATGTGTGCCTACATTAATTATATTACTACCAATACAAAGGATAAATATCTTTGGACAGGTGGAGCGCATTTTGCCGACTGGCTTGGACTTGATGCGCCATATGGTAGCTACAAGGGTGCTTCAAGAGATGATTTTATTGCATCAGTTTTCTATTATTACTCGACAACGCTTGTTATAAAGGCTGGCAGGGTGCTTGGCAAACGCACCGCCAAATACGAAAAGTTAGCTGAGAATATTTTAAAGAAGATTAGAAAAACATATAAAAGCTACGAAACACAAACCGAATGTGTCTTAGCGCTTTACTTTGGCATTACAGAAGACAAAAAGGCGACAGCAAAGCAGCTTGCTGATATGGTAATAGCTAATGGAACAAAAATTCAAACTGGTTTCCTTGGCACACCTTACATTCTTCACGCCCTTTCCGAAAACGGCTACTCGGAGCTTGCGTATGACCTACTTTTGCAAGAAAATTACCCATCGTGGCTTTATTCTGTTAAGCAAGGTGCAACTACAATTTGGGAGCATTGGGATGGAGTAAATGACAAGGGAGAGTTTTGGTCTAAGGATATGAACTCATTTAACCACTACGCATACGGCTCAGTTGCTGACTGGGTATATGGTGTTGCATGTGGTATTCAAACAGTTGAGGAAAAACCAGGCTTTGAAGAAATTGTAATTAGTCCAAAACCAACTAAAAAATTAAGCCACTTAAGCGCAAGAATAGATACCAAGCATGGCACTGTTTCGAGCGCTTGGTTCAAGGAAGGAGATTCGTTTAGATACGAAATTACCATCCCAACGAAAGCAAGTGTTATAATTGATGGCAAGGAATATAAATTAACGAAAGGAAGCTACGTATTTTAAAATGGAAAAGATATTAGTCGCAATGAGCGGTGGTGTTGATAGCTCATCATGTGCTGTTCTTCTTAAAAATGAAGGCTACGAGCTACATGGTGTTACAATGAAGCTACATAATAACATCGGCGCAAAATGTTCGAGTGAAAAAGACATTATTGATGCCCAAAATGTATGTAAAAAATTAAAAATACCGCACTCTGTGGCTGATTTTTCAAGTTTTTTTGACAAATATGTAGTGGAAAACTTTATTACCTCATATGAAAACGGGCTCACCCCCAATCCATGTATCGAATGTAATTATCACTTAAAATTTGACAAACTATTTGACCTTGCCACCTCTCTTGGATGTGAGCTTGTGGCAACAGGTCATTATTCTATAATCGAATATAGTGAGAAGTATGGTCGTAAGGTTTTAAAGAAAGCAAAGAACCTAAAGAAGGACCAAAGCTACGTGCTTTATAGAATCAGCAAGGAAAGATTAAATCGCACGATTTTTCCTCTTGGCAAAATGAAATCAAAGGACGAGGTAAGAGAGGTAATTAATGGCCTTGATTTAGGGCTTGAATCAAAAAAGGACAGTCAAGATATTTGCTTTGTTCCAGATGGTGACTATGCAAAATTTATCGAAGGCTATACTGGTAAATTGTATCCGCAGGGTAATTTTGTCACCAAGGACGGAAAAATACTTGGCACACACAAGGGTATAATAAGATATACAATAGGACAAAGAAAGGGTCTTGGCCTTGCACTTTCACATTCCATGTTTGTGTGCAAGAAGGACCTAAATAAAAACGAGGTTATAATTGGCGAAAACGAGGATCTATTTTCCCGCGAGCTATGGGCAACGGATGTAAATTTAAGTGCGCTTGATGATATTCCAGAATATATACCTGTAAAAGCCAAGGTAAGATACAATCAAGAGGAAAAAGACGCAGTGGCGTGTCTAAATAACGGGGTTTTACACGTGATATTTAACGAGCCACAAAGGGCAATTTGCAAGGGACAAAGTGTTGTTTTATACGATGGTGATATTGTCCTTGGCGGTGGAATTATTTCAAAGACGGAGCTTGACTAAGATGGATAAGGAAAAAATAGACAGAATAAACTTTTTAGCTAAGAAAAAGAAGGCTGAGGGGTTGACCGAGGCTGAGCAAATTGAGCAAAAAGCGCTTTACGAGGAATACCTCGAGGGCTACCGTAGAAACCTGCGTGGAACTCTTGGTAACACAGTAATACAGCGCCCCGACGGAAAGCGCGAAAAATTAACCAAGAAATAAAGTGAGGCCTACCTCACTTTTTCTTTTTTACCGTACACTTGTTTTTATTTATGCTACTATCGAATTTTATATAATAATATAATATTTATGCTTGATTTTATATATTCAAAGTGCTATACTGAAATTAATATTTTTTAAGGAGAGATACTTATGAAAAAGCTTTGCAAATCTAGTCTTTGTTTAGTTTTCATTGCCCTTGCCTGCTGCATTTTCTTGCTCGCATCTTGTGGCGAAGAAACAAACACTGACACAAACGAAATCCCAGAGCCAACTCAGTACACCGTTCACTTTTACAACGAAACCGGTGCTTTTCTTTTGGCATCAACAACTGTAAACGAAGGGGAACCAGCAATTTATCCCCACTCTGTCCCTTTAAAGGCACCCACAGCCGACACAGGCTATATTTTTGCTGGATGGTGTTCTGACAAGGATGGCCTTCAGCCGATTGACTTGACCTCAGTCACTGAGGACCTCACTGTATATGCCTCTTTCACAACCACTACCGAAACGCATGAGGTTATCTTCAAGGATTATAATGGCGTTATTTTAAGTGTGCAATCTGTATTTCACATGAACCCTGCCGTTGAGCCAGAAACACCAAACCGAATTTTTCACGCTTTCACTGGTTGGAGTGAAGATTTTTCAAGCATTACGTCCGACATGGTTCTTTTTGCACAATATATAAAACAATACAGAGTAACATTTATCGGTCGTAATGGTTCTGTTCTAAAAGAGGAAACAGTAAATCAAGGAGATGACGCATCAGCTCCTGATAATATCTTTGTGGATGGATATACCTTCTTAGGATGGGATTGCGAATTTACAAACGTTCAATCGCATTTATCTGTCAAAGCATTGTACAAAGCTAACAATTATACCGCAACCTTCCAAATGCCAAACGGAAAAATAATCGATATAGTCGAAAATATTCCATTTGGTGCTTCTGCTCCACAGCCAGACGTTGCCCCTGTTTACTTTGACTGGTCAAGTATGAAGGGCTACAGATTCTCTGGTTGGGACAAGAGCTTTGCTGCAATTTCTAATGATATAACTATTACTGCCCTATATGAAATTGAAATAACAGAACCTATAATAGTCATAGAATCATGCGAGGTTAAGCGTGGAGAAACCGAAATACCAGTTTATATGTATTTCTGCGGAACGACAAATGCTTATGGTCTTAATATATCAGTTTCTTATGACGAAGACCTAGCACTCGAAAAAGGCGATGTTAAAATTCTCTCTAGCAATATCAACGTTACTAATCAAACCACAACTAATTTAGATACAACTAACAATGTATATAATTTCTGTTGGTCTTCCGGTTCATCGATATCTATAAATGATCGATTAAGTCTTTTTGTTTTTTCTTTCGAGATTGACAAATATGCAAATCCTGGTGATTATGAAATAATCATAGATGACAGCTCATATTTCATAGACGGCAATTTAAACAAAATTACTCCCATTATCATATCGGGAAATATCACTATTGTTAACTAAAGGAGGGTTAATCTAACATGAAAAAGCATATTAAAAGCATTATTTTGATTTTAACCTCACTCATATTGTTGGCTTCCTTTGTGCTACCAATATTTGCAGATGTCATTGTTGAAACAATTGTACCTCCACCAAATGTAAGCATCAATTCAAGCATCGATTTAAACATAAGCAAAAGCACATCTTATTATTCAAACAAAACTATAAATATCAATCAATATTTGATTGAAGATAAAAGTGCTTCTAAAGGCTCTGCAAAAGGGTTCAAAGACATTAAAAATTATGATAAGCACGTTGCTTCAGCCCTAGACACACTTTTTGACGATGTCCTTTCTGATCCTAAAAACGCAGACTGGAACGCATTTGGATTTGAATTAGCCTTCACCGCCCTAAAAATTGCCGGTTCCGCTTGTGGAGCTGGTGAGATCACTTCTACTATCGTTGATGGCATCTATTCTCTCGGCGCAAGCCCTTCAGAAACAGAAGCATCACTGTTTTTGAAAGAAATCAAAAGTGAATTTAGCGAAATCGAAGAAGATATCCTTTTAGCACGTGAAGACATTAGTGAATTGTCTCAACAAACAGATGAGCAAACTCAGCAATTGATTTCTGCTCTTTATGTTGCACTTGAATCACAAGCTGCACAACAAGCATTAGCTAATTTCTTTTCAAGCACCGATGGTAACTTTAACTATTCACAATTAAAAAATTATCTTTACGGTTCAACCAATGCCGCAACAAACCCCAAATACACACAAGCTTATGCAAACAAGTTGAACGAATCAAAGGCAGAAGCAGGCTCTGAGGCTGAAAAATATTACTATGATGCATTATTCTTTGCTCTAATGGCAACAGACAATGGTGATTCTTGTGTGAACATGTTTTTTGACAGTATTCTTCCACAATCTGAAGCACAAAAATCTATCATCTACTACTACTATGAGTATTTGTCTGCTAATCCTGATTTATTAAATGGTCAAAGCGCTGAATATTTGACTGTTAAATTTGCAAAGGACCTCTATGAAACAGCTTACGAATTAAATAGAGCTTTAAACTATTGCTATAAATATCAAGAGCTCTATTTACAAAGAGAATACGGAAACAATCTTTCTGGTGACTGCTTGTATTATTACGGCGACAATTCTAAAACAAACGTTATAACATACACTGATATTATGCAAGGCCTATCTTTCGGTCTTGATACTTCCCTTGAATCTTTAGAAAAACAAATTGTATTTGATCTTTCAAATATTTTAAGCATGGGTGATTCATACACTATACAGGATGGTGATTCCTATAGACTTGTATCAAATACTAATGCTTCCACATATGGTAATGTTTTAAGTGGTCAAACAGTTTATCTAAACTCCATGTCTCCAGCGCTTATTACATTGTTTGATCTTGACCACACCGGATTTTCTTATACATTTACCACAAACTCAGCTTTAGATAAAAATATTGGACCTGCCTACACAGTTCCATCTAACCTTTCTAATTTTCTAGCTACACTTTCCTATAAAGGCACTACTCTTTTCACCATTGCGTTTGATGTTAATGTTGTGAATAGCTTTGCAGGTGGTAGCGGAACAAAAAGCGATCCTTATTTGATTTCAAATGCCAATCAATTGTTAATGCTATTTAACAATAAAGAGCATCTAGATAAGCATTTTATAATCATTAAAGATATTAATTTAGATGGTGCGTCAATAAACATGTTAGGTGACCACAATAATTACTTTAGAGGTTCACTAGACGGAAACAATCACACAATCAGTAATTTTGTAATCAATGGCAACTCAAATGCCGCGTTGTTTTATGGTATCGATTTTGGAGCAACTGTCCAAAATTTAAAAATTGCCGACGCAGAGTTTATTGTTAACAACGATTGCCAATCTGAGCAAAGTTCACATGCTGCAGCTATTACTATTATTAATGGCGGTAAAATTTTCAATTGTCACGTTTCAAAGTCATCCGTTTCTGTTACACAGAACACCACATATGCCAACAAATCAATAAGCGCCTATGCGGGTGGAATTTGTTCAGAAAACAATGGTACCATTAATTTTTCATCCGTTGACGAAGTAAATGTATCTGCTTCTTCAACTAGAAATTATGGCACCAACAAAGACGATAGTAACTCATCTTTTTGTTATGCTGGTGGTATTGCAGCCTTCACTGATACTTATTCATCTATCACCAACTGCTATACTAAAGTAAATGTCACCTCATACGCAAAATCTTCCGGCCATGGTAACTTAAGAACAGTAACTCCTACTATTTCTGTTTACTCTGGTGGTTTAGTCGGAAACATCATTGGAAATCCAAAAATCACTAATGTGTTTGTTGATGATACTTCATCAATTTCTGCTGAATACAAGCCTGAAAACACCACTTATCTCGCTGGTTGGTGTAGTGATGACAAATGTGAAAGTCACAAAGACAAATACTTTGCAAGTGATATAGAGTGCACAAAAGCATCTGACAAAGAAGCCACTATTTACAAAGCCGACGAATCAGCTATAAATGTAGTTTATTCTTTCTCAGGCAATGATGGTAAAACAAATACCACCTTTAATCGTTATGAAGGACTTGTATACGGCCATAACGAAAAGCTTAAGCTTGATGATTTAATACTTGATGTAAATGGAGAAAAAAACGTTAATTATACAATTATCTCCACGATTTATGATACTAAGAACAGTGACAAATCAAACGCAAAAGAAACAATTGCCACTCTTATAGTTGTCGCTAACATCAGTACTGGACCTGTTGTTTTTGATTTAGATCTCCCTATTGTTATCAACAAAAACGTCCCAGTTGAGTTAATAATTGACACACTCCCAAGCAAATATGCTTACGCTCAAGGCGACTCTATAGATTTAACAGGCGGATCATTTTTACTAAATTACAAAGACGGTTCCTCTGTAAAAGTAACTAAAAATCTAAAAATAGTTTCAGAAAATCCTACTGAAAATCTTGGCAAAAACACTGTCACCGTACAGTTTGATGGTTTTTCCGTTTCTTTTGATATTGAAGTTTTTTGCAAGAGCTATATCAACAACGGTAAGCATAACCTTTATACCGAAGAACATACAAAAGTAATTGAGCCTAATTGTACTTCTATGGGTTATACTGTTTCAAAATGTAGCGATTGCGAATATCAACTAACATACAAATATACTGAAAAACTAGGACACAATTTATCCATTGAAAATTATAAAGACCCTACTTGCACAAGCACTGGTTATTCAGGCGACCAAGTATGTACAAGATGCGATAAAACAATTGAACAAGGTAATGAGCTAAAGTTCATTAGCCACGTTTATGAAAACACAAATAATGCTACCGCTCATAGTTGTAGTGTTTGTGGAACTCTTGAAGAACACTCGTTTTCAACTATCGAAAATGAAGAGGCTATGATATATACATGTGTAGTTTGTGACTATGCATTTACAGAAAGCAAAGTTCTTTCCGATGATACACCTCGTGTTGTTGTTAGTCATGCATATGCTCTTCAAGACAATAATGGTTTAATAACTGTTTACGTTCAAATGATAAACAACCCAGGCATTACTGGTGCTTCATTTAGCGTTAACTATGACGAGCGTCTTGAGTTAGTTGAATACTATGCTGCCGATGTTTTGGATTCAATCACTTCATGCAAAAAGCATAATGATAGAAACTCCTTCTATTTCACAATGGCAAAAGCTCAAGTTGAAAAAAGAGATGGTAATATTCTCAAATTAATATTTAGAATGCCCGAGCACTCTGTTGTTCTTGATGAATATGATATTTCAATTTCTTTCTCAAGAAGTGGCGTTCAATTCTCTGACGAGAATAACAACCCAATTGACATTATCACAGTTGATGGTGGTATTACAGTTGTTAACCACCTTCCTGGAGACGTAAACGATGATAATTCCGTTGATATTCTCGATGCTGTTTTGATAGCTCGTTATTTAAGTGCTTATGATGATGAAATCTTTATTAAACAGCATGCCGATGTCGACATCGATGGCGATATTGATATCACTGACCTTACAAGACTTCTTCAAAATCTTGTTGGCGGCTTTGATTCAAACACAATAAGCCCAAATTTTAAAATCACTCTAAATTCCAACAACGGATCAAGTAATCTTGATTCAATAATAGTTTCTTGTTTCGATGAAAATGGTCTAAGAAACAAATATGGAGAGTTACCAACTTTAACAAGAGATGGATATAAGTTTGAAGGTTGGTACACCTCATTTGTTGGTGGAGAAAAGATTACAGAAAACAGCCATATCTATTATAATTACAATCAACCAAGCCAAACATTATATGCCCGTTGGACACCCAACACTATTATCTTTGATGGCAATGGCGCAACTAACGGACAAATGAATAATCTTACATATTCAGAAGACTCATCACTTGTTCCACTCGGCAACAATTTTTCAAAATTCACTACTATTTTTATCAATAGCTTAGTTTCGGATTCAATGAACTCTACAAAAACAGTTACACAAAGCTTCCTCGGTTGGGCCCTTGATCCAAATAGTACAGTCCCTGATTACAAGCTTGGCCATATAATCGACCTGAAAACTGGAGAGTTCGGTGTGATTACTCTTTATGCAGTTTGGTCAACCGAAACCTTCGATATGCCTCCTCTTGAAAAGATAGGAAGCGAATTTATGGGATGGCAAATATTTGGAAACTCAGGAACTAAATTTCTTACTGCCGTAACAACAGATGATGTTAATAGTGGCGAAACTGTATTTGCATGGTGGGCAGCTGTTAAGTACACTATTATCTATCACGGCGGCGAGGGTTCTTTTGGCGAAACAATAGATGCTCCTGCAAACGGAATCCGTTCTATTGATTCAGAAGCAGAGGCACTAGCAAAAAATCAGTTTTATAAGCCTGGTTTCACATTTGATTGTTGGACCACACAAAGCGATGGTGGTGGAGAAAGTTTTGAAGACGGAGAACGCGTTTCATATATCAACACAGAGGTTGACGGTGTTGTTCATCTTTACGCCAAGTGGAGAGAACATGCTTATTATGTAGATTTTTATGCAAATAATGGCACCTCTAGCGTTATTCGAAACAAATATCTCTACACCAAAGAATTCACTTTAACCAATTCTATGTTCACAAAGCCAGGATATCATTTATCCTCTTGGAACACTCAACCAAATGGTAGTGGTACAAAATATGCAATAAATGATGTTTTATCAGAATTAACTACTACTGACGAAGGGCTAGGCAAAACACTTTATGCCCAATGGACACCAAACACTTATAATATCACTTTCAATCTCAATCAAGGAAGCGTTTTAGTTCCTATAAATAACTTCTCTCATACAAAGAAAACCGTTACATATGATAACAACTATACTCTTCCTGTTCCTTCGTGTGATTTCTACATTTTTGAAGGTTGGTATAATGGTAACACTAAATACACAAATAAAGACGGTGTATGTCTAAACGTATATAATGTTGCGTCCGATATTAAATTAACTGCAAAGTGGTCCAAGAACTCATATTACAACTTCATTTCAACAGCATCAGACCTAGCTAACATGAATCTTTCTGCACATAATGTGCTAATTAAAGACATTGACTTTGGTGGCGCAGTCTTCACTCCACTCGGAACTCTTTCTGGCACTTTTGATGGATATGGTCATAGAATCATAAACATTAAAATTTCAACAAACCAGTATAGAACAGGCTTGTTCCAAAGCTGTACTGGTACTATTAAAAATCTCACCTTAGATGGCGGATCAGTTTATGCTTACAATGATAGAGCTGATACGTTGGTTGGTGGAATTGTAGCCGATGTTGAAGCTAATGGAGTTGTAAGCAATTGCCATGTACGATATATGACAATCGAAGGAGTATCAACCGAAACATCAGATTACGATGGAGAAAGCAGATATGCAATAGTTGGTGGTATTGCTTCTCGTTGCAGAGGAGGAACAGTAACAAACTGTACTGTTAGTTATTCTACTATAAAAGGTCTCTCACATAAGCAAGATAAAGGTCAAAGCGATGGTTCAGAGGTTTCAGTTGCATCCATTGGTGGCGTTATAGGTGACTTAAGCTCTGGCTCTGCTACACACTGTAGATCAACTGGAAATACAATCTCAGCTATTGCTCAATATCGTGCTTGGTGGACTTGGACAGCAAAAACATATGCTCGAGCATATGCAGGCGGCGTAATTGGAACCAAGGATGCAAACGCATATGAAGTCGATCTTAATTATTCTGGCAACTCATTAAGTGCAGACTTTAGACTATATAATGATGGTCCTGGAGGCACAAGCACAGATGGTTGTGCGGAAACTACAGGTGGATATTTCGGCAATCCTTCAAAATCCTAAAATAAAAAAAGCACAGGGTTTCCTGTGCTTTTTATTTGTTTATTGTGTGGTGGTGCTTTATATTTTATATATAATATACTTGAAAAATAAAATTAAGTATGATAAAATGATTTTGTATCGACTAAATTTGAGGGAGGGAGAGGTATGAAGCTAATTATTGCGGAAAAGCCATCGCTTGCAAGGAATATTCTTGCCGGAATTGCGCGTGTGCAAGGTGACAAAATGGTTAAAAAAGACGGCTACTACGAGGGTGGCGACTATGTTGTTACATGGGTTTTTGGTCATCTTTTCTCTCTTGCTGATATTGAAGATTACACAGGCGAAAAGGCTACTAAGTGGACACTTGACAAGCTCCCTTGCTTTCCCGAGGAATTTAAATTTTCCTTAAAAAAGAACGAGAAAAAGGAAATCGACCATGGTGTTCAAAAGCAATTTAACACCATTAAATATCTTTGCAACCGCAAAAATATTGATACCATTGTAAACGCAGGAGACGCAGACCGTGAGGGTGAGATTATTGTTCGTCTTTGCGTTTCTCACGCTCTTAGCGAGAAAAAGAATTTTGTCCGTCTTTGGCTCCCTGACCAGACCCCTGAAACCATTTCCGAGGCGCTTGGTGAAATGAAAGACGAGGAGGAATATATTTCTCTTGCTAACGAGGGCTATGCAAGGACCTTTATTGACTGGCTGTATGGTGTTAACCTAACTCGCTTTGCGACTATAAAAACAGGAAAGCTACTCCGTGTTGGGCGCGTAATTGTACCTATTGTAAAGGCGATTTACGACCGCGATATGGAGATAAAAAACTTTAAGCCTGAAAAGTATTATGTAATTGGCTCACACGAGAAAACAAACGACGAGTTTGTTGACTTAACCTCAAAGCAAAGGTTTACAAAGGATGAGCTTGAAAAATCACAGGCTGAATGTGACAAGTATAATTCGGTGGACGCTGTTGTAACGTCTGTTAAAACCAAAAAGGACACTATAAATCCACCCAAGCTATTTTCTCTTTCTAAGCTACAAAGCTATCTTGGTAAAAAGTACAAAATGTCAATGGACGACTCTCTTTCAATAGTACAAAAGCTATACGAGTCAGGCTATGTTACTTACCCACGTACAAACTCAGAATATTTAGCTACTGCTGAGCAGGGAAAAATCAAAACTATTATTTCTAACGTTTCAAAAATGGGCTACCCTGTGTCGTTTAAATTCTCAAAGAGTATATTTGATGACTCTAAAATTGAGTCTCACTCGGCACTAACGCCTACATATAAAATTCCCGATCCTAAGGTGCTTGATGACAAGGAAAAGCAGGTATATTCAACTATTTTAAGACGCTTTGTAGCCGTCTTTTGTAGTGAGGACTGTCTTGCTGAGAAGAGTGAAATTAAGATTAAGGTTGGAGATTACGAGGAGTTTACCCTTAAGGGTACGGTTATTACACAGGCTGGTTGGACTAAGTTTGATGACTATACCCCTAAGGACAAGATTTTACCAAAGCTTTCTAAGGGGGATAAGGTAAATACCTGCTTTAAGCCTGTGGAAAAGGAAACTACTCCACCTAAGCATTACACCAT
>JAZOCP010000181.1:0-3127 GCA_045596585.1 Eubacteriales bacterium | reverse complement strand
CATTATTTCACGTTTTGCTTGGCAAAACATTTCACTTATATTTACCGCCCGACAATACGCTTTTATAAGTGTAACACACTATACCTTGCAGGGCAATGCGTGTGAAAAGGAGTACGAACAAATCGTCCGTACTCCTTTGTTTCTTTTTCGGAAGGTAAAACCTGCTTTATGGTAGGTGTCCCTTCGGACACCTTTTTATTTACCAGTGAATTGTTACCCTTGTTTCTCCGTCAACAATATACTCGGTTAAGAAAGTAAATTCATCAAAGTGAAAAACAACTCCGTCCTTTTCAACTTCCCAGCCTTTTACAAATTCACCACCCTTAAAAGCGGCATAACGTGCATATGTAGCACCTTCAAAATTTTCCATTGCGTTTGCATGAATTGAAATAAGAGGTGCAACAACAGATGCATTAACTCCTATATTATCATTCTCATCATTATCGGTTTCAAATCTTGTGCTCCAAACTCCATTGGCACAACTGGTGACAAACTCAAAGCTCTCGCCATCAATAATCGCAGTTCCTCTACGCTCGTTGTGGTTTTTTAAATACTCATCATGCGCTTCTTGTGTGTCTGCAATGTACTCCTCGTAATCAAGCTTTTTTGTACAGCCTGCAAAAACAAGCACGCACATAATTAATGTTAGTGAAAGTGCTAAAATAGATACTAATCTTTTTTTCATTTTGTCTCTCCTTAAATATTTTGATGCTTTTATTTTAGCACTTTTAGCTTTTTGCGTCAACAAAATATTGTTTTTAAATAAAATTCTTGAACAAAAAGCTTACAAATGCTATAATTAAATAAATACTTCCTTGGGAGGATTTTTATGTTTTCCGATGTTAATTATAAATCAATAGAAATTTCTGCTGACTTTTGGCTAAAAAAGCAGGAAATGCTACGCAAAAGCACCGTTTGGGCAGTTTATGAAAGATTTAAGGAAACAGGGCGCTTTGATGCCTTCAAGTGCGACCCCGCCTTGGGTGTTGAGCCTCACATATTTTGGGACAGCGATGTTGCAAAATGGATAGAGGGTGTTGCCTATCTAACAGCTATGAAAAAAGAGCCAGAGCTTGAAAAAATAGTTGACGAGGTTATAGACGATATTGAAAAAAATCAACTACCCTGTGGCTATTTTAATAGCTTTTATATTCTAAAGGAGCCACAAAATATCTTTAAATATCGTGACTGTCACGAGCTTTATTGTGCGGGTCACTTAATTGAGGCAGCGGTTGCTTATTATGAGGCAACGGGTAAAGACAAGCTACTTAAATTAATGCTTAAATATGTTGACTATATCGAAAAGCGCTTTAAAATTGACCGCGATACCGCATTTAAAACCCCTGGACACGAGGAAATAGAGCTTGCGCTTGTGCGCCTTTATAAGCTAACTGGTGAAAAAAAGCACCTTGACCTTGCCACCTTCTTTGTTTCGGAGCGAGGACGTGACCTTTCAGATGGGGAGTTTCTTGACTGGGCAGATGCCAAATATAGCCAGTCACACGCCGAGCCAAAAAATCAGCTCACTGCCGAGGGACATAGTGTGCGCGCGGTATATCTTTACTCTGCTATGGCAGACCTTGCACTTTTAAACGGTGACAACGAGCTAAAAAAAGCGTGCGAGTCCATCTTTGATGATATTATTAATTCTAAAATGTATATAACAGGTGGAATTGGCTCAACCCATCTTGGCGAGGCGTTTACAACCCCCTATGACTTACCAAACGAGGGTGCATATGCTGAGAGCTGTGCCGCAATTGGACTTGTTTTCTTTGCACAACGTATGCTAATTTTAACCGGTAAGAAAAAATATGCCGATGTAATTGAGCGCGTTTTGTATAATGGCTTTTTGTCCTCGGTTTCACTTGATGGTAAATCGTTTTTCTATGTAAATCCACTTGAAATTGTGCCATCTAACCACACAAGACACGCATCAGTTAAAAATAAGGACCCATTGCCTCCTATGACAAGATACGAGGTGTTTGAGTGCTCCTGCTGTCCACCTAACATTGTTAGATTTTTAGGTAATCTCTCCTCTTTAATTTACACAGTTGGAGAAAACGGAATTTATTTACAACAATTTGCAAGCTCCACTTGTAAAATTGATTTTTGTGGCAATGAAATCACGCTTGAGCAAAAAACAGCCTACCCTGAAAACGGAAAAATCACGCTTAAATCAAGCCACGATGTAACGGTTTTTGTGCGCATACCCGAATATTTAGATGCTGGAAATATAGGTAATGGCTATTTGCCAATTAAATTAAAAGCCAACGAGGAAAAATCCATCGAGCTTGAAATGCCAACCTACCTTGTCGAGGCAAATCCACGTGTTTATGCTTGTAGTGGCAAGGTTGCCCTTATGCGTGGTCCGGTTGTTTACTGTCTTGAGGGGCACGACAATGACTACGATATTTTTAATATTCGCATTGATAGAAATACAAGCTTCCTATATTCAACTCACCCAAGCCTTGATGTGCCTACAATTACAGTTAGCGCCTTCGTTCAAGAGCCCAGTGCCTCACTTTATGCGCCCGTTTCCCACGCGCTAAAAAGGGTGTCGGCTACCTTTATTCCATATCACGCCTTTGCCAATCGTGGAGAAAGCGCAATGCAGGTATGGACTCTTATTGAATAAGAAAAAGGAACGGAAAACCGTTCCTTTTTTATTAATATGCATTTTGTATTAAAAAGATAAACAAAACTGTTAAAAGAGCAAGCACCGCCTCAAAAACAATGCATAGCGCAAAGAGTATTGGGAAGAAAATTCTTCCGCCTCGCTTTTGTCCCTTTCTTGTCTTTTTGAATGAAAGTCCAAAGCCGACAATTGACATTATAGCAGGTATTACATAAAGAATAGCTGCTGCCGCTGGCACAGTAATAAGAATTGGGAGAAGAATAATTAGTACAAGTCCTTCTAACCCCTCAAGTCCAAAGCATGCAACACCCACGCTAATTTCAAAGGAGTATGCCAAAATGGTAACCCCTAAGAAGACAAACAGTGTTATCATCTTATATACAATTTGTGTTTTTTTGTTTGAAACAGGTATATTACGAAGCTCTGTGTCACTTAAAAATAACTCGTTTTCTAAAGCTTCTGTGCTTTCCTTTTCCTTCTCTCTGCTATCAG
>JAZOCP010000180.1:0-18426 GCA_045596585.1 Eubacteriales bacterium | reverse complement strand
CATCCCAAAGGTTGAGGTTGATTATGACCACAATGGCCGTGAGGTTTACACTACAATTAGTTATCAATATAACAAGGACGATCCAGTTAAGGACGCAACAGCACTTGCTGTAGTTGGTAAAACCATTCCTGAGTATGATGTTCTTACAGGTGAGGTCGGCGAAGCAAAAGCTACACTTAGTAGTCTTGTAACATCAGAGGCAGAGGGCTTGCTTGTTGAAAGTAATCCAAAGCTTGTTGGAAGATTATTTGGCAAGGAGCTTGTTAATGCGCTGATTGTCTTGGAAGACCTATTCGAGAAACAAAATAGAATAGATGTAATACAAGAATGTATAGATCTTGCAAAAAATGGTCAAGAAGACGAAGCATATCAAAAAGCTGTAAACGAGCTTGATAAATTAAGACTTGATGGTGAAATTGATAGGCTTGTGTATGAACAAAGTGCAGATTCTTTAACAGAAAAGGGAATTTGTGTAATATTCAGACCTAAGCTTGCTGACTTTACAGAAATTGAAAAGGAAACCAATATTAACATTTTACTTGTACTTCTTGCAATACTCTTGTTCTTGATTGACATTCTCTTTAGAAGCTTCATGTACACAAAGAAGAAGAAAGCAAAGAGAGAAATGACAGAGGACGAGCGTCTTGATTCTATGAGAGGTAGATAATAATTATTATTATCATTCCTTGTTAAAGCAATAAAAGCCTTGCGCTTCGGCGCAAGGCTTTTTAAGCTCTATTTTTTGCAAAAAAACTTCAAAAAACAGACACAGGTTGGCACTTTTTGCCAACCTGTGTTGATTTTATAATAGCTTTTTATTGTATGTGGCACGTTCACCGCCAATGAATTTTGGTCTTGTACGCGCACAGGTGATATTTGCCTCGCCAATTTTAGAAATAGAAAGACGCACAGGCACAGCAACCTTCTTAAGATGCATACCAATAAGAGTTGAGCCAATATCAATGCCTGCATCTGCCTTTATTTCTTCAATTACCACAGGGTCGCTAAAGCAGCTATACGCAAATGTAGCTAAAGAGCCACCGGCATTTCTTTGAGGTACAACATTTACCTCCTCGGCATAATAAGGCATACATTCTCTTTCGATAACAATGGCACGATTTAAGTGCTCACAGCATTGAAAGGCTGGGTAAATTCTTTTTGATACGAGCACGTATGTGATTGCATCGTAAATCTCCTCAGCTATATCGGTGCTCCCATTTGTGCCAATTTTTGAGCCAACAACCTCACTTGTCGAGCATCCTATTACCAATATACTACCTGGCTTTAATTCAGCAAGCTCACAAAGCTCTGATATTGCTGTTGTAACATCCTCTCTAATTCCCATAAAAAAGCTCCATTTCAATAAACATATTACTAAATAATTTTACCATTAATGAATAAAATTGTCAACTATTTTGTGTGTGTTCAAGATTTGTTCATATTTATAGTATATACTATATAAGAAAAATAAATTATAAAGGTATAAAAGAGAGGAAAAATTATGGCTAAAATCCTTAATAAGCTTCAAAATCCAATAGGAGTTGAAGGACCTGTTTTAACAATTGTAATGGACGGTGTAGGTATTGCGCCTGCAACTGTAGGAAATGCAGTTTATCAAGCATATACACCAACTCTTGATATGCTTATGAGCAAATACCCAACAGTAAAGCTTAAGGCTCATGGTACCGCAGTTGGACTCCCAACTGATGATGATATGGGTAACTCTGAGGTTGGACACAACGCTCTTGGCTCAGGACAGGTTTTTGCACAAGGCGCAAAGTTAGTTTCTGAATCTATTGAAAATGGCAAAATGTTTGCATCTAACACATGGCAAAATATTGTTTCAAATGTTAAAAAGACAGGTGGTACACTCCACTTCTTAGGTCTGTTTTCAGACGGTAACGTACACTCACACATTGACCACCTAAAGGCAATGCTTGTACGTGCAAAGGAAGAGGGTGTTGCTCGTGTAAGGATTCATATTCTTATTGACGGACGTGATGTTGGTGAGACAAGTGCACTTGACTATATCGTTCCATTTGAGGAGTTCCTTGATACACTTCGTACAAAAGAATTTGATGTTATGATTGCATCAGGTGGCGGACGTATGGTTATCACTATGGACAGATACGAGGCTAACTGGAAAATGGTTGAGCTTGGTTGGAAGACACACGTGCTTGGCGAGGGCAGACAATTTTGCTGTGCTAAAAAGGCAGTTGAAACATATCGTGAGGAATATAAGGTTATCGACCAAGATTTACCACCATTTGTTATTGCAAAGGATGGTGTGCCTGTTGGTACAATTAATGATGGCGATAGTGTAATCTTCTACAACTTCCGTGGTGACCGTGCTATTGAAATTTCCAAGGTGTTTGATGATAAGGAATTTACAAAGTTTGATAGAGTTCGCTACCCAGAGGTAGTATATGCTGGTATGCTTGAATATGATGGTGACCTTCATATTCCATCAAATTATTTAGTTAATCCACCAGAAATTACAAACACAATGGGCGAATATTTAGCAGATACAGGCGTTTCACAGCTTGCTATTTCAGAAACACAAAAATATGGCCACGTAACATATTTCTGGAACGGAAACAAGAGCGGTAAGTTCAGTGATGAGCTTGAAACATACATTGAGGTTGCATCTGATGTTGTTCCTTTTGAGCAAAGACCTTGGATGAAGTGCGCTGAGATAACAGATGAGCTAATTGCTTGTCTTGAGAGTGGCAAATATAAATCACTTCGTGTTAACTTCCCAAATGGTGATATGGTTGGACACACAGGTAATATTCTTGCAACACGTTGCTCAATGGAGGCGCTTGACCTTCAGCTTAAGAGAATTTTAGAGGTTGTTGATAAGCTAAAGGGCGTTGCACTAATTACCGCTGACCACGGTAACGCAGACGAAATGTATGAGGTGGACAAGAAGGGTGAGCCAAAGCAAGGTAAGGATGGCTCATACAAGGCAAAGACAAGCCACACCTTAAACCCAGTTCCATTTATCGTTTACGATAATTTCTACAATGATAAATATACAGTAAAAGAGGACAAGGGCGCGTTTGGTCTTTCAAATGTTGCTGCAACATGCGTAAACTTCCTCGGCTATGAAGCTCCAAATATGTGGGACGAATCAGTAGTTGACGTGAAATAATTTAAAAGGGGCTAATTTTAGCCCCTTTGTCTTATAAAATAATGAAAGGATATTAAGGATATGCAGGTATATTATCAAGATAATGATATAATCGTTTTAGAAAAGCCATATGGTGTATCTTCCCAAGAAAGTAATGGTGAAAACCTACTTGCTCTTTTGAAAAAAGAAGGCATAAATGCGTTTTGTGTGCATAGACTTGATACCCAAACAACAGGCGTAATGGTTTATGCAAAAAGCAAGACGGCAGCCGCTAAGCTCTCCTTGACAATATCAAATGGTGAATTTTATAAGGAATATTTAGCTGTGTGCCACGGTGCTTTACCTGAATATGGCGAATTGAACGATATTTTGTTTCACGATAAGCTAAAAAATAAGAGCTTTGTAATAGATAAAAAGAGAAGTGGTGCAAAGGAAGCAAAGCTTGAATTTTGGACACAGGGTCGCACAAAATTCAAAGAAAATGAGCTTTCTCTTGTTAAAATTAGACTACATACAGGCAGAACTCATCAAATAAGAGTACAGCTTGCAAGTCGTGGCAGCTTCCTTTATGGTGATGGGAAATATGGTGCTAAGGATAACGACAAAATTGCATTGCACTGTGAAAAAATTAGATTTAAGCACCCATCAACGGGCGAGGAGTTAGAGTTTTGCTCTATGCCAAGTGGCGAGGTGTGGGAGGCATTTAACTAAAATATGTGCCAAAGCGTAAAATAAATCAATGCGCCAAGAATAAAGCAAACTGGTAAGGTGATAAGCGAGGTTATGAAAATCTTGCTTATCATTTTTTTGTTTTCTGCTTTTTCTAAACGAGCAATAGCGAAAATAGAAAAGGCTTTTATATTGCCTGTGCTAACTGGCAAGCCAAGCAGGGAGCAAAAGAGCAAGGAAAGAAAGGAGCCAAGGTCTGAAAAAAGAGCACCTGAGTAGCTCCCTTTATTTGAAATTTTTGACATGGAGTGAAGAATTTTTCCTCCACCTAAAAGGGTTGATAAGGACATAACTAACGAAACGAGTAAAATAACAGGAATTGAAGAAAAAGAAGCGTAGCTTTGTGATTCATAGCCTAATAAAATTAGTAAAAGTGCAACAAATTTTTGTCCGTCCTGCGCACCATGCATAAGAGAAACCAAGGCGCACGATGGAATTAGTAGCCTTTTGTGAGGTATATGCTTATGCTTAAGAAGCTTTGCAATTATAAGTGTTGAAAAATAAGAGATAACGCAAGAAAAAGTCATATAAAATACAACTAAAGCAGCACTTGTAAACACTGACCCAAGCCCCTTGCCAGATGCAAAGGAGGCTCCAAGCAAGGAAAACATAAGCGCGTGGCTTTCACTTGATGGCATGCCAAAAATCATAGTCACTAAACCGAAAATAATAACAGTTAAAAAGCAAGCAAGACAAATAATAGCGTTTTCCTTTTCTCCATTAAGGGCGCTAAACCCCATGACACTTTTTAAAACTCTACCCCCTAAAATTGAAGAGAAGAAAACACCCAAAAAATTAAATATTCCCGAAACAAGTGCCCCTTGCCATAGCTTTAGCTTGCCACTTGAAACCACCGAGAAAATTGCGTTTGGCGCATCGGTTGAGCCATTGACAAAAACGACAAAAACAGCGGCAACAATAACAATAAAATCGAGGGGAGTGTCTATTTTTGCCAAAAAATTCATAAATCCTCCAAAAGAAAAAGGGAGCTTTGGTGTTGATTATCAAAAACACGCCTCACTACATAAAATGTATTTAAGGAGGAATTTAATTATGATACTTGAGAAGGAATATTTAAGGGAAAGAGCGGTTATGTATGCTAAAAAATATGCCCTTGTGAGAAATCCACTTTTCTATACATTTGAGGGTATAGGTGGCAATTGTACAAATTTCGCATCACAGTGCGTCTTGGCTGGTAGCTGTACTATGAACTATGCGCCTGTTTACGGATGGTATTATCTTTCGCTAAATCGCAGAAGTGCATCGTGGACAGGTGTTGACTTTTTTTATAACTTTATGACCACAAATGCAGATGTTGGCCCTTTTGGACGTGAGGTTGATATTTCTCTTTCTGAGCTTGGCGATTTGATTCAACTAAAAAATGTGGAGGGCAGATTTTACCATACACTTGTAATTACAAGAATAGAAGAAAACGAAATATACATTTGTGCAAATTCTAATGATGCACTTGAAAGACCACTTTCAAGCTACGATTATGAGTCGCTAAGAGTGATACATATTGATGGGGTGAGATACGACACCAGATTTCAAATAGATTGCTTTGACTCGCTTTACTCTCCTCCGATACCACCGATTCAGCCTCAGCCACCTGTCGAGGAACCGCCAACCGAAGAACCACCAACCGAGGAACCGCCAACCGAAGATCCACCAGCCGAAGAACCACCAACCGAAGAACCACCAGTCGTAGAAGCGCCAACCGAAGAATCACCAGCTGAAGAATCGACATCACCAACTGCTCCTGACGAGTAAACTCTATTAAATGGGCAAGGCTTAAAATTTAAAAAAGGCAAATTGCACAAAAAGAGCGGATTTTCATAGGCTGATTGGAATGTGATTTTGTTGATTTTTAATAAAACTGCACAGAACACACGCATTTTTTTGAAAAAATTTGTTAAATAAGTATAAAGTTGCTTGACAAAAACTTCATTTTATTGTATTATGTATATGTATAAAATTCTATATAATATATGATTTTTACAAGTACATACTTTTTCGGAGGAAGAAAAATGAAGAAAAGATGGCTTTCGGTAATGCTTGTTGTTCTTGCAATTTGCTTAGTATTACCGCTTGTTGCAGCTTGTGGTGGTAAAAAACCAAGTGGCAATACCAACACTACCACTAATACAGGCTCAAACAACACCAACACTGGTACAGGTGGCGAAAATGAAAAACCAGAGGACGAAAAACCGGGTGAAAATGAAAACCCAGGTGAAAATGAAAAACCAGGCTCTGCAACAGTTCTCGAATCTAAATCAGCGCCTTCAATTAAGTACCTAAGAATTGCAGAAATTGGTCTTGATAGCACAACTATTAAGTTGAATCTTGTAGGCACTGCTGATTCTTACGATGTTAGATATTCTACCAAGGAAATCACAGCGAAAAACTTTGCAAAGGCTACAGAGGCAGATTTTTCAGTTTCTGGTGATGGCATCATTAAAACAATTGTAGTTAATGGTGTAACTGGTAATCTTGATGATTGCTACTACATAGCTGTTCAAGCATCAAATGATTTTGCAAGCAGTACACTTGAAACAGTTCGTGTAGGTGGAAATAAAATTATTTATCTTGATAGCAATAAAGCACAACAGCTTTATAATGGTGAAACAAACAGAGACCTCATCGCACTTATTGACGAGCAATTAATAGTTGGTGACCCATTAAGAGATGATTATGACGAACTTCCAGCTTCTGTTGTTCCACGATTCTGGGATGAGGCTGGTATTGTATATCACAACCATACAACTACAACAACTCATGAGCGCTTTGGTACACAGCTCGCTCCTATAATTGACCTTGAATACGTTCACTATGTTGATACAGTTATGCTATACTATGGCTCAACAACATATGACGTTATAGTACGTGTTTCTAAGGATGCGGCTAACTTTAACACTCCAGAGGCGTGGGATGCTGAGTACATTTTCAAGAGAAATAATGACCGTGTTGCAGACGATATGGTTGCCTTTATCAAGCGCTTGCTTAATAATGGTAGAGATACAGCACACACTCATGCTCATGTAACGATGAAGGAGCTCAATTATTTCGCACAAGGCCTCGGTACAGCTTGGAAGGCAATTGATGATGACAAGTCATTAACAGCGGGAGAAAAGGTGGCTCAACAGACAGCACTTGTACAGGCAGGGGTTGCAGCTCAAAAGCAATACCTCGAAGAGCTTATCGCTGCATTAAAGTCATATGAAGAAACAAAAGATATAGGCGAAGCTCTTGATGCAATGTATCAAGATAGAGTCAATGCAACAACAGATCCTAACTATACAAGCAACGCATCAAAGCTTGAAGCAGCTTTTGTAGAGACTCTTAACGCAAAGAGAAAAGCTTTACTTGCAGATGAAACAGCACGCGAAGCATTTGAAAAATCACTTGCCGTTGCAATTGCTGTTGCTGACAGAAAATGCGATGTTGCATATGATGATGTTCCATCAGTGCCAAAGGTTTTAATCAACGAATTTGCTACAAATCTTGATTATGAATTACTATCAAACTTTGCATTCTGTGCAGCTAAAGTTGGCATGGAGGCAAGATATGTTCAAGTACAGTTCAAGGATGGTCAAGCTCCAAGCGAGGCTCTTGTTTATGGCTACCAGCTTTACGAAGACGAGAGCATGCTAATCCAAGAAAAGGAGCATAAGCTTCCAACTGTTGGCGAAATGATGGGACAATGTGGCTTCGTTGCTGGCGGTGGCGGTAACTGTACAATCGAACAGCTTGCTTGCTCATACGTAGTTCGTGAATATCACAACGTTGGTTGGTCATACTCAATCGGTTCATTCCCAGGTAAGGCAACAAAGCTTATTAACACAACTGTTGGTAACTTTGACGAGGCATATAAAACATATAGTGAGGCAGGCCTTCTCGTTATTCCATGCTTACAATGGAACGAGGGATCCGCTCCGGCAAGAATATATGATGAATTTGAGGGTAAGCTTTCTTCAACAGTTGCAAGCTGGGAGGAAAAATATCTACCTTCAACATACGCTGCATACGCAGACTTGATTTACCAATATGCTGCTCGTTATGGTAGCAGTAAGATGGGCTACTTAGTAGAAAACATTATTACACACTCTGATGCAACTCCAGGTGCGACAGTAGGCCGTGGACACATTCAGTGGATTGAGCTTGGTAACGAGCCAAATGGTGAGGATGCAGCAGGTGCAACACCATATCAGCTTGCAGCTTTAACATCTGCAGCATATGATGGACACCAAAGAACACTTTTAGCTGATGTATATAATCCTAACAGCTTTACATACCCATTTGGTGGTAAGACAGCTGACCCTGATATCAAGCTTGCTATTGCAGGTCTTGCAGGTATTCAGAATAGATACATTATGACAATGACATACTGGATGAGAGCAAACAGAACTGATAACTCAATCGCTATGGATGCTTTCAATGTACACACATATTTCGGTAAATACTTCTATATGAACGGCCAATCTATTATAGTTGGTGTAAGCCCTGAGGAATTTGGACTTGTTGATGCAATGTCACAGCTCGTGGACTTTAGAGATAAGTACTACCCAGACGTAGAGGTATGGTTAACTGAGTTCGGTTGGGATACAAACCAATCATATGAAACAATGACATCAGCACACGCATACGATACCAAGGATTTAAACGGTGACGGTGAAATTTCTGAATACGAAATGGTAATGAGATCACGTGAAATCCAAGGTATGTGGCTCGTTCGTGCATATATCTTGCTCGCATCTTGTGGCGTTGATAAGGCTACAATGTACATGTGCGAGGATGCAGCAAACGACGAGGTTGGTGCTATCGGTAAGTACGGTACCTGTGGTATTTGGACTACTGCAAGAATGCCAGAGACACGTTATCAAATCTTCGATGCAGTTCTCAAGAATGAGAAGGGCGAAAAAATAGAGGAAATGGAAGTTTACCAGGTTCCAGTTATTGTTGAAAACGACAAGGGCGAAGAAGAAACTAAGTACGAATATTATAGAACATCTAATAATCAATTAGTTGTAATTCCAGAAAAGGGCAAGATTGAAACATCAAGCAAGATGGAGCCTAAGGATGGATACTACTACATGTACACACTCTTTAAGGCACTTGGCTCAATGACCTTCGTTAAGGAAATTGACTCAGGCAATAAGGACGTTTGGGTATATGAATTTGCTGATGAAAACGGCAAGGTTGGTTATGCAGTATGGTGCCCAACATCTAATGGCACAGTAGTTGAAGATTTCGAGCTTGTTGTTAATGGTAACAAGGCAACACTTGTTGAATCAGATTCAAAGAATGCTGATATTGACGGTGTATCAACAAATCTCGAAATTGTAAACAACAAGGTAACAATCACAGTTAGTGAAAACCCAGTTTACGTAATTGTTGAATAATTAAAACACAAAAAAGCACTCTCACCTTGAGAGTGCTTTTTCTTTTTTTACCTAAAAATAATTGCTATTATTATATAATAATGAAGGAAATTGTCGTAAAAAATCTAATTAAGCACTTTTGCTCTTAGATTGCTAAAATTTTTTCAAAAAAATCAAAAAAGGGGTTGACAAAGCAATAAAAAGGTGATATATTATTGATAGAGTTTAGCACTTGAAACAAAAGAGTGCTAAAAACAAAAACGAGAGGAGAGGCAAAGGAATGGGCTTTGATAACGACGTTTTAAGTGATAGAAAAAAGCTTATACTTCGTGCTATTGTAGAGGCGCACATTAAGCTTGGCGAGCCTGTTGGCTCAAAATACCTTATGCAAGAGGCAGATATTCCTTATTCCTCTGCTACAATAAGAAACGAAATGGCAGAGCTTGAGGAGCTTGGCTATCTTGAAAAGCCGCACACCTCGGCTGGCCGTATTCCATCAGAGCTTGGATATAGGTTCTATGTTGATACTCTTGTCAATCAATATGACACAAAGAAAAGAGAAGCAAGTGAGCTAAAGAAAATGCTTTCCTTTAAAATGTCAGAGATTGATAAAATTCTTGATAATGCAACTAAGGTTGCCTCAGCTATGACAAACTACACCGCATTGTCACTTCGTCCCCGTCCCTCGAGCATTGCAATAAGAAAATACGAGGCGGTATATCTTGATACAAGGTCATACCTAATTGTTATGATTGCACAGGGCACCGAGGCTGTAAAGACTAAGCGAGTAAATGTTGGCTTTGATATAACCCCTGAGGAAATTTCAGCACTTTCAAGAGTTTTAAATAAAAATCTTTCAGGTGTAAATGTAGATGGCATTAATATTCACCTAATGATGTCTATGAACTCTGAGCTTAGTGAGCTCATTGGCTTTAGCACCACACTTGCTGAGGAGCTCGTTTCACAAACTGTAAAAAGCATTTATGAAACAATGAATGAGCTTGGCTCTGAAATTAAATTCGAGGGTGTAAATAGGCTTCTTGAATATCCAGAGTATAAAAACCTTGATAAGCTTCAAAAAATGATATCAACAATTGAAAACAAGGAAGATATTATAAAGGCGGTTAGCACCATTGACCAAAGTGATGACGATACAAAGATATTTATCGGATCAGAAAATATGGTTAAAATAATGGATGACTCAACCTTGATTTATAAAAATCTAAAGCTCAATGGTAAAACAATAGGCGCAATTGGTATTATTGGTCCTTGTCGTATGGATTACTCAAAGGTGTTATCGACCATTGACCAGCTATCTGAGGAAATAAATAAGCTCTCAGATATTGGTGCATTACCAAGTGCAGAAGAAAGTGAAGATTAATAATGAAGAAAACCGAAAAGCAAATTCAAAATGAAAATACCGATGAAATAACCGAGGTAGAATGTAATAGCTGTAAGGAGCTTAGCCTACAGCTTGAAGAGGCAAATAGTAAAATCACAATTCTTGAAGAAAAAAATCAAGAATTAAATGATAAATATTTAAGGGCACTTGCTGAATATGATAATTTTAGAAAGCGCTCACAAAAGGAAAAGGAAGCAACATATCAAGAGGCATACATTGATGCAGTAAAGGGCATATTGCCTGTTGTAGATAATGTAGAAAGAGCACTTGAGTTTGCTGCTGACGAAAACGACAGAAAGGGCATTGAGCTTATAGTTTCTGGTGTTCGCACCGCGCTTGAAAAAATGGGCGTTATGGAAATAGAAACAAAGACCTTTGACCCAAGCCTTCACAATGCAGTAATGCATATAGATGATGAAAATCTTAGTGAGGGAGAAATTGTTGAGGTGTTCCAAAAGGGATACATCCTTGGCGAAAGAGTAATAAGATATGCAATGGTAAAGGTTGCAAATTAACAACGTAGGTGTTATCCTGTAGCGAAGCTTAAAAATGTAGCTTCAATTAATTAGTAAAATACGCAAAGGCGTGTAAATATATCTCATACGGAGGAAAAATAAAATGGGAAAGATTATAGGAATAGACTTAGGTACAACAAACTCTTGTGTAGCAGTATTTGAAGGCGGCGAGGCTGTCGTAATACCAAATCCTGAAGGAGCAAGAACAACACCATCAGTTGTAGCATTTACAAAGACAGGAGAAAGACTTGTAGGTCAGGTTGCAAAGCGTCAAGCTATTACAAACCCAGAAAAGACCGTTAGCTCAATCAAGAGAGAAATGGGCTCAAGCTACAAGGTAACAATTGATTCAAAATCATACACTCCTCAAGAGATTTCTGCAATGATTCTTCAAAAATTGAAGGCTGATGCAGAGGCTTATCTTGGCACGACAGTAACAGAGGCTGTTATTACAGTTCCTGCATACTTTAGTGATGCACAAAGACAGGCAACAAAGGATGCAGGTAAAATTGCAGGTCTTGATGTGAAGAGAATTATCAATGAGCCAACTGCTGCTGCACTTGCATTCGGTATGGACAAGGAAGAAAACCAAAAGATTATGGTATTTGACCTTGGTGGTGATACATTTGACGTATCTATTCTTGATATTTCTGATGGAACATTTGAGGTTTTAGCAACAGCTGGTAACAACCGTCTTGGTGGTGACGACTTCGATAAGAAGATTATTGACTGGATAGCTGACCAATTCAAGGCAGAATATGGCATTGACCTTCGCCTTGACAACATGGCTCACCAAAGACTCAAGGAGGCTGCTGAAAAGGCAAAGATTGAGCTTTCTGGTGTAACAACAACAAACATTAACCTTCCATTCATTACAGCAGATGCAACAGGTCCTAAGCACTTTGATGCTAACCTTTCAAGGGCTAAATTTGATGAGCTTACAGCAAGCTTAGTTGAGGCTACAATGGTTCCAACAAAGCAAGCACTTAAGGATGCAGGACTTTCAGCATCACAAATTGACAAGGTACTTCTTGTTGGTGGTTCTTCAAGAATTCCAGCAGTTCAAGAGGCACTTAAGAAATTTATCGGTAAGGAGCCATTCAAGGGCATTAACCCAGACGAGTGCGTAGCTATGGGTGCTGCAATTCAAGGTGGCGTTCTTGGTGGAGATGTTAAGGACCTTCTTTTACTTGACGTAACACCACTTTCACTTGGTATTGAAACACTTGGTGGCGTTTGCACAAAGATTATTGAAAGAAATACAACAATTCCTGTAAAGAAGAGTCAAGTGTTCTCAACCGCATCAGATAGCCAAACAACTGTTCAAATTCACGTATTACAGGGTGAAAGAGAAATGGCATCAGGCAACAAAACACTTGGACTGTTCTCACTTGATGGAATTGCCCCAGCTCCACGTGGAATTCCACAAATCGAGGTTACCTTTGATATTGACAGTAACGGTATTGTAAACGTAAGTGCAAAGGATAAGGGCACAGGCAAGGAGCAGCATATAACTATCACATCCTCAACTAACATGAGTGACGAGGACATTGACCGTGCAGTTAAAGAGGCTGAAAAGTTTGCCGAGGAGGACAAAAAGGCAAAAGAGGCAGTAGAGGTTAAGAACCGTGCTGAGCATATGATTTTCCAAAGCGAAAAGACTCTTAACGACCTTGGAGACAAGGTTTCAGAAAGCGAAAAGGCTGAGGTTAAAATCGCTATTGATAAGCTAAAGGAAACAGTAAAGGGCAACGACACAGAGGCAATCAAGGCTGACACAGAATCACTTGAAAAATCCTTCTATGCAATTAGCGAAAAGCTTTATAAGCAAGCACAAGAGTCTGGTGCACAGCCAGGTGGCACAGCTCAAGAGTCAAATGGTGATTTTTATCAAGACGACTTTGAGGATAAAACAAAATAATAAATAGCAAGTAATTGCTTATCTCCTTTCAAAAAACGCGCTGGGACTGCTGATTTTTATCGGCAGTCCTGCGTGGGTATATAAGGGGCTCAAAAAACATATCATTTTTAAAAAAATAAGCGGGGAAGTGTATGATTTTCCCATATAAAGTAGGTTCAAGATGGCAGACAAGAAAGATTACTATGAAACACTGGGAATAAGCAAAAATGCCACTCAGGATGAAATTAAAAAGGCATATCGCCAAATGGCTAAAAAATATCACCCTGATGTAAATCCTAACAAGGAAGAGGCAGAGGAAAAGTTCAAGGAAATTAACGAGGCTTATTCCGTCCTTTCTGACGAGCAAAAGAAGGCACAGTATGACCAGTTTGGCCACGCAGCCTTTGAGCAGGGTGGTGGTGCTGGCTATGGTGCTGGTGGCTTTGATGGCTTTGGCTTTGATATGAACGATATATTCTCATCAATTTTCGGTGGTGGCTCATCACGTGCAAGTCGTGCTAATGCACCACAGGATGGTGAGGATGTAATTGTAAGATTAGTTATTTCCTTTGAGGAGGCAGCCTTTGGCTGTAAGAAGGAGGTAACATACCCAAGAACACAAAAGTGTGACGAGTGCTCAGGCACAGGTGCCCAAAAGGGAACAAGTGCTGAAAAATGCTCACGCTGTGGTGGTAGAGGTACAATTACTGTTCAGCAAAGGACAATCTTTGGCATGACACAAAGCACACGTCCATGCCCTGAGTGTGGTGGAAAGGGTGAATTTATAAGAACCCCATGTCCAAACTGTAAGGGTAAAAAACGTGTAAGAATTAATAAAACTCATACAGTTGATGTTCCAGCGGGTATTAATGAAGGACAAAGAATTGTACTTCGCGGTCAAGGTCACGAGGGAAAAAATGGTGGATATGCAGGCGATTTAATAGTTCAAATTTCAATGCGTCCACACCACATTTTTGAGCGTGATGGCTATGATTTATATTGCGAGGTGCCAATCACATTTGCCGAGGCGGCACTTGGTGCAACAATAGAAATACCAACTCTTGAGGGTAAGGTGGACTTAAAAATACCAGATGGTACTCAAACAGGCACAGTATTTACAATTAAGCAAAAGGGAATTGTAATGGTAAACTCTAACAAAAAGGGTAATCTTTATGTAAAGGTAACCATTGAAACCCCTAAAAATCTAAATTCCGAACAGAAAAAGCTAATGGAAAAATTCGCAGAGAGCTGCGCAGAGAAGAACTTTTCAAAGAAAAGTGGCTTTTTCAAAAAATTCAAAAAATAAGAGGACATAATGGAATCAAATAAGTGGATACAAATTAAGGTTACATCATCTGTCAAGGACAAGGACTCAGTAATTGCTGTAATGAGTATGATTTCAAATGGTCTTCAAATTGAGGATTACTCAGATCTTGAGGAGAGAATATTAGATGGTGTTTATGGGGACTTAATAGATGAAAGCGTTTTGAATGCTGACAAAACTATTGCCGCAGTTTCCGCATATGTAACAGCTGATAAACCAGTTAATGACCATGTTGCTTTTATTAAAGAGCGCTTAGGAGTGCTTAATTTTGAATATAAGCTTGAGCTCATTTCCCTTTGTGAGGAGGACTGGGCTGACTCATGGAAGCAATACTATAAGCCAATTAAAATAGGTAAGCACTTAGTAGTTGTTCCAATGTGGGAAAAATACGAAAAGGGCGAGGGAGAAATCATTGTAAAAATGGACCCAGGAATGGCATTTGGCACTGGTACACACGAAACCACTCGTCTTTGTGCAACATTACTTGAAAATTATATTAACAAGGACTCACTTATGCTTGATGTTGGCACAGGTAGTGGTATTTTGGCAATTTGTGCAAGCAAGCTTGGAGCTAAAAAATGCTATGCATACGATATTGACCCTGTGGCGGTAAAGGTAGCTCGCGAGAATGTAAAGGACAATGACGTTTCAAACATTGAATGTGAGGTATCTGACCTATTAAAAGGTGTAAGCAAGCAAAAATACGATGTTATAACTGCAAATATAGTAGCTGATATAATAATTAGAATGTTACCTGACATTGGTGAATATATGCACGAAAAAACCGTGCTTGTAATTTCGGGCATAATTGACGAAAGATGCGAGGACGTGTACAAATCAATAGAAGAAAATAGCTTTAAAATAGTTGAGGAAATTCACGAAAACGGCTGGTGTGCTATCAGCCTTACAAAAAAGTAAGAGGTAGAAAATGAAAAACCACGAAATTTCAACAAAAAAGTTTTTCAAGATAAAGAAAAACGAGCTTTGTGGCTTTGTTACTGAGTTCAAAAACGAACACTGGTGGCAGCTTTTTCCTGTTTCACGCGGAAAATATCCGTTTGTAATAGAAATCCCTGATGGCATCACAGTAATCAAGGAAAATGCCTTTGCTGGCTTAAGGGCAGGCATAAATGGTGATGTTTTTGTGAAAATCCCAACAGGCGTTGAAAAAATTGAAAAGAATGCTTTTTTAGGTGCTGAAATAAGTAAGCTATTTATTTCTGATACTGTTTCATACATAGACCCCGATGCATTTAGACTCTCTAAAATAGGAGAAATAGAGGTCGATAAGGCAAACCATAACTTTAAAAGCGAAAATGGTTGCTTATACGATTACGATATGAATATACTCCTTCGTTACGCAGGTACAGATAGTGAGTTTACGATTTTATCAAGTGTTTCGATAATAGGAAAAAGAGCGTTTGAAAACTCAACAAGGCTTGAGTGCATTTATATTCCAGATAATGTAGTTACTATTTCTGATGGCGCATTTTACAATAGTGGAATCAAATCCATCACGGGGCTTTCTTCAGTTACTACTCTTGGACAGCACGTTTTTGCGCTTTGTAAGAGCCTTCGTAGCTTTATGATGCCAAGCAGTATAACAATGGTAAGCCATAGGCTGTTTTATGGCTGTGAGGCACTTGAAAGCGTGACTCTTTCTCCAAACACAACCCAAATAGGCGAGGAATCATTTTATTTGTGCATCTCTCTTAGCGAAATAGAGCTTGGCGAGGAAATTAAGATAATCGGCAAGGGTGCGTTTGAGGGCTGTCGTGCGCTTCGTGCAGTTGTGCTTCCACCACGAGTTACCACTATTGAGGAGCGCACCTTTAAGGGCTGTGCGCTTTCAGAAATGACAATTCACGATTCAGTCATTAAAGTAGGCAAGGAAGCATTTGGCGATTGTAGGCGATTAAAAACCGTAACAATAGGCGCTGGTGTTAACCAAATGGAGGAACACGTATTTTTCGGCTGTAACAAAAAAATCAAGGTTATACTAAGGGGCTTTGAAAAGGAAGAAAAGCTACCATTTAATAAAAAATGGAACAAGCTTTCAATAGGCTTTATAATTGATAGAAAAATTAAGGATATAGCATATTTATCAATAAAGAATTAAATTTAAGGGTGCGGAAAAACAACTCCGCCCCTTTTTTATTGACAAAGTCACTTTGAAATGATAATATATAATAAATTAGAAATGAAAAGGGGAAGCTATGCCAAGATTTTTTGTAGATAAAGAAAAGATAGATGTAAATGGCGATGGGTATATAATAATTGATGGTGAGGATGCTCATCATATTTCCCGTTCACTTCGTATGGCAGTTGGTGAAAAAATAGAGGTGTCAGATAAAGAGGGCACTGTTTATTCTTGCGTACTTGATGGCTTTAGCGATAAAGAGGTAATGGCACGTATTTTATCAAGCGAAAAATCAATGAGTGAGCCAAAATGTAAAATCACACTTTATCAAGCGCTACCAAAAAGTGACAAGATGGAAACTATAATTCAAAAAACTATCGAATGTGGTGTTTTTAAGGTTGTGCCATTCCGTTCAGAATTTTCTGTTGTTAAGCTTGACAGTCGTGATGGTGAGAAAAAGCGCGAGAGGTGGCAAAAAATTGCCGAGGGGGCAGCTAAGCAAAGTGGTAGAGGCATAATTCCAGAGGTGTTATCTCCTCTTGACTTCAAGCCTGCAATTGATATGGCGATAAAGAGTGAGCTTGTGATTTTCTGCAACGAAAGAGAAAAGGAAAAAAGCTTAAAGGACGTTTTAAAGGGCACTGTAGCTACTGATATTTCAGTGATTATTGGCTCTGAGGGTGGCTTTAGCGAAAGAGAATGTGAATATATTTCAAATAAGGGCGCAAGTAGTGTTACCCTTGGCAAAAGAATTCTCCGATGTGAAACTGCACCAACCTTTGTCCTTGGCATAATTGCATACGAGACAGAAATGTAATTCATTAAGAGAGGGAAAATTTCCCTCTTTCTTTTTACAAAAAATGATAAAAAAGGGTGGTTTTGGTGACTTTGCCGAAAAAATGTGCAATTTTCACAAAAAAATATCAAAAAAACTATTGAAAAACACAATAAAATAGTGTAATATAAATAATACCAGTGCACAAATTGCACAAAAATGCAATATTTTGCACAAGAAAAAATAGACAAATTTATTCGGAGGTCTTATATGTCAAACAGATTGTTCCAAGGCGTAATACATCAAATGCACCCAGCGATTGACCGCGTGATAGGTGTAATTAATGATGCCGGCTCTGTTGTTGCTTGCAGTGAGCTTTCTATGATTGGCGAGCTTCGCCCAAAGGCAAAGGAGGAAATGGCATTCACAACCGAGGCATCTGTGGTGGAGGGCTACACCTACCAGCACATAGGAAATGGCACTAACCCCGAGTTTATGGTATTTGTAGAGGGTGAGGACAAGACAGCAGAGAAGTATGCATATATCTTGGCAGTTTCCCTTTCTAATATCAAGGACTTTTATGATGAAAAGAGCGACAAGAGCTCATTTATCAAAAACATCATTATGGACAACATTTTGCCAAGTGATATCTATGCAAAGAGCAAGGAGCTTCACTTTGATGGTAACGAGCCAAGAGCTGTATTGCTTGCTCGCTTCTACACAAGGGGAGAAATTTTGCCATTTGATGTAATTCAAAATATGTTCCCAGATAAGTCAAAGGACTTTATAATTTCAACTGGTGAGCAGGATATCGTTATTGTTAAGGGACTTGAGCCTGATGCGACAAGCGCTGATGTTGAGCAACTTGCACAAAACATTTGCGATACAATAAGTGGCGAATTTTATTGCAAGGTAGGTATCGGAATTGGTACTATTGTAGAAAATATTAAGGACCTTGCCCGTTCATATAAGGAGTCACAAATCGCTATTGAGGTTGGCAAGGTATTTGAGAGCGAGAAGGAGATTATCAGCTACGAAAATCTCGGTATTGGTCGTCTTATTTATCAGCTCCCAACAACTCTTTGCGAAATGTTCTTAACTGAGGTTTTCAAGCATGGCTCACTCGAGAC
>JAZOCP010000179.1:0-1802 GCA_045596585.1 Eubacteriales bacterium | reverse complement strand
GAAAATTATTTTCATTTTTCCATTTTTGGAGGTTTTAAAAATTTTTGTTTTTGGCAAAAAAGAGGTAAAAACTGCAAAAATAACGCCAAAACACGACAAATTTTTTCCAAAATGTATTTACTTAGTCAAATTTGTATGTTATAATACCCTCGTACAATGATTTTAGTTAGGAGGGGCAAAATGCGTAGCTGTAACCTAAAAACTACAATACACTTTGAAGGCAATGCGCTTGCGCGTCTTGCCAAGCTTGAATATAAAAAGGTATTTATTATTGCTGACCCATTTATCGTTTCAAGTGGTCTAATTAAGGCTGTTACCAAGCATTTAGAGTCTGCACATATAGAATATAAGGTATATTCAGACATTGTTCCTGACCCAACCGTTGACAAGGTTGTTTTAGGAGTTACCGCGCTTGTACGCGAAATGGCACCCTGCTTAATTGCTGTTGGTGGTGGCTCAGCTATTGACCTTGCTAAATGCGTTCGTCTATTTGCCCACAATCATCATTCTGATTATGTGCCACACTTTATTGCAATTCCTACAACAAGTGGTACAGGCAGTGAGGTTACCTCATTTGCTGTTATAACTGACCCTAAAAAGAATATAAAGCACGCACTAATTGATGATTTTCTTCTTCCTAACGAGGCGATTTTGGACGTAGAAATGGTAAAGAGTGTGCCTGCATCTGTTACTGCCGACACAGGACTTGATGTTTTAGCACACGCGCTTGAGGCTTACGTTAGCACCGAGGCTGATTATTTTTCCGATATGTACGCAGAGAAGGCAACCTCGCTTTGCAAGCACTATCTTGTGCGCTCATATAATTATCCAAAAACACACGAAAACAAGGCAAGGGACAAAATGCACGTTGCATCATGCCTTGCAGGCATTGCATTTAACTCAGTGTCTCTTGGTATTTGTCACAGTATTGCTCATCAGCTTGGTGCGCAATTCCACATTCCACACGGACGTGCAAACGCAATTGTGCTTCCAGAGGTAATCGGCTATAACTCAGGCATTTCGGAAAACACCTTCGCACTTGAAAATCCAGCACCTTGCGTATCAAAGTATGCAAATATGTCGCGTCGTATAGGTCTTATCGGCTATGACGATATTGCCTGTGTAAAATCACTTGCATTCTACATTCGCTCAATGCAAATTGAAATGGGTATGCCAGTTAGCGTGCACGAGGCAGTTCCTAACTTAACATATGCCGAATATGAATCAAAGCTTAGCGCTATGGCAGAGGCAGCACTTCTTGATAGATGCACAAAAACTAACCCACGTGTGCCAAGTAAGGAAGATATTATAAACATTCTAAAAAAGATTTGGTAAACAAAAAAGGAACAAGATTTTCTTGTTCCTTTTATTTTTCGCACAGGGCAGAGAACTGCTGATGTTCTTAGCGGAGAATTTTCACTTTCATAAAAGTTCGAGCATCGCATTTGTCCGTACAAACGCGCCTCGGGGTTCCTCAAAAATTCGTAGAATTTTAGGGGTTCGCGAGTATGGGCTAATCCCCCCTTATTACAAACAGAAAGAGATAACAAATCGTGTTCGTCGAAATGTTATCTCTTTTTTTGTTGGTTGAATGAAATCGTTGCGCGGCAACGATGAAATCTTCACTTCGTTCAGATGAAATCCAAGGACAAGTCCTCGGATTAAATCAAATCCGTCTAAATACAACCCTGCGAAGCAGGATTTCATCGCGAACGCGATTTCATCCACCAAAGAGGTGGATTTCACCCGTCGAAGACGGATTTGACTGCGTGTTATCCTTAACGGAGAACACGCTAAGCCTG